>NZ_JJQL01000038.1:76439-155655 GCF_000979975.1 Methanosarcina sp. 1.H.A.2.2 | reverse complement strand
AATTACCATCAGTAATAAATAACAACTGTCTATTGTTATACTGCAAAACTTTTTATAACTTTATGAAATTTGCATTATATTCATTATTCCTTTTTTCAATCGGAAAGCTCCATTTATTTCGATTTTTTCTCCGATTTCGCTCATTTTGATCAAGTAAATCCATATTTTCCTTAAGTTAGCTGCAGTACATACTAAATTAAATTCATTTCTGACTGATTTTAATCCTCTTGTGAGAAAATCTCTAAATCCAAGATTCTCTTTATAATTTCCAATTGCAGGTTCAACTACCTGCTTTCTTTGTCCAAATGTTTTTTTTGCTTCTTCTGTTTTCATTTTATCTGCTAATTGCCTTCTTTCTTTTAAAAAATTAGCTACTTTTAAATGTCGAATTTCATCCTTTCGTTTTGTACAATTTTTACGAAGTTCACATTTATTGCATTCAGTTCCCTTGTAAATTCTGTATCCTCTTTTCCTTTTTTCCTCATAACCCTCATATAAAAACTTCAATCTTTGATTTTCAGGGCAAATAAATTCATCATTTTCTTCATCATACTCAAAATTACCAATATTGAACCTGATATCTCCAATGTTTTCTGTTGCTGTTTTAGTTACTTCTTTTTTTTCGGGGATGTATGGATCCAATTTCTTATCATTCAAATAATGTATGTTTTCTCCACTACAATATCCACTGTCTGCACATATTTTTGTGCATTCTTTCAACAAACCACAATTTTCTTCCACAAGTTCAATCTGTGGTTTTAATTGATGCATATCACTTCTGTCTTGGCAGACGTCATTTGCAACAATAATCCCCAGTTTATGATCTACCGTTATCTGAGTATTATATGCCAGTTCAAACGTTCCTTTTTTGTTTTTCATAAACCGAGATTCCTGATCAGTCAAGCTCACTTTCTCAATGCTTTCTTTTTCAAATTCATTAAGCGCTTCCTTAACTGTTTCTTCGAGCTCTTTTTTTCGATCATCAGATTTTTCCTTATTTACCTGCTTTATATACTTTGCAGCTACAGCTTTTACTTTATATTTTTCACTTTTATTCAACTGATCGTAACCACGACAGTTTCCAAAATTTTTATCCTCAACTTTGTCTATTTCAATGCCTTTTTTTAATTCATTTTTGACGTATTCTCCAACTATTTCCAAAACATCTTTTGTAACTGTGCTGTTCTTTGACGCCGAAGCTTTCACTATGGACCCATCGGTGCTTAATTGTTCAAGACCCATTACTCCGAGATCTTTAGCCGCCTTAACTGTATTTTTAAACAATTCCGTGATCAAATTTTCATTTTCTTTCCTGAAGTCACTGATTGTTCTAAAATCAGGTTGCAGGTGTTCAGCTAAATACATGTAAACTATATTTTCTCGAACGTTGCGAGCTATCGCTCGCGATGATCGAACTCTATCAAGCATAGTTTGAATCAAAATCTTACACAATATACAAGGATGATAAGAAGGGTGTCCAGGGCCTTCACACCTGATTTCAAATTCACTAAAATCCATCATATCTACAAAAGCCTCAACCAAATAACAGATATGATCTGAAGGAATAAGATCTCGAATGTCTGGGGGTAGAGTCCATACTTCATTTTTTGAAGATTCGATAAAAACCATAAATCAAGTATTCCTACCACTAATATAAAATTATTATTATATATATCGCGACAGGAAACTCTAATTATCTGCGGTAATTATCGGACAGCCTGTTTAGGGTGGGGTGGCCGCACGCAATTTGATTTTAATTTAACTTGACTAAGCCGGTTGAGAGAGAAGTTTTACAAAATCGAAAAAGATGATTTTTTTGTACGCTTAAGTTTTCAAGTATCTTTAATAGATAAAGTGCAAAACCTAAATTGCTGATAATTCATCATTTCCAAAACCCCATAATAAAGAAAGTGTGAGAGATGAAATTAGAAGAACAAATCAGAATCAACTTAGAGAGCTTGAAGAATCTTAAGAAACACATTGATGAAAACACAATCATTATCGTGACACCACAAAAGATTTAAGAAATTATCTCTGTGAGGGTTTTATGGTAGAATCACCAATTTTTGAGATATTTGATGGATTGCCCAGACAGGGTCCAGGTAATAACAAGTGTACTGAAAAAGCCTTTAATTTGCTTTCTTCCCTTCCTGCAGGCACTAAGATCCTTGACATTGGTTGCGGTGTGGGTATGCAGACAATACATCTTGCGAAGATCTGCAACGACTGTCACATCACTGCAACCGACATTTACCAGCCTTTTCTGGATAAACTGATGGAAAATGCAGTTAAAGAAGGATTTGATGACAGGATTACCACGGTTTGTGCTTCCATGGATGACCTGCCTTTTGAAGCAGGAGAATTCGACATCATCTGGTCAGAGGGCTCTATCTTTGTTATTGGTTTTGAAAAAGGACTTAGCTACTGGAAACAGTTTCTGAAAGATGAGGGTTATATAGCACTGACAGAAAGCACATGGTTCACGGATGAACCTTCTTTGGAAGTGCTTCAATTCTGGCAGGGCTGTTATCCTGATATCAAGAGCATACCTGACACTGAAAAAGTTATCATGGCAGTAGGATATGATCTCATTGACCGCTTTAAACTGCCAGCTTCTACCTGGTACGATTTTTACTCCCATCTGGAAAAAAGAGTTGATGACATCAGTGATAACTATAAAGGAAACACCGATGCAGAAACGATACTTAGTTTTAACAGAAAAGAGATAAAGATCTTCAGAGAATACCCAGATGAATATGGTTATACGTTCTTCATTTTACAGAAGAACACAAATAAATGATCTGTTACTGATGAACAATTAAATGATCCAGAAACTCAAAAAACGCAACGCTATTGTAATAGGGTCCTCAAAAAATCATCAATTTTTTAAGGGCTAATTAACCTCATTTAGTAGCCTAAGTACATTGATAGTGCTTCCCCAATAAAAGTACAGATAGAAAAGAACTTATTTCAAATTTAAATAATTAATTACCCTTAATTTAAAATTTAAGGTTTTATTGCCCCTCCTTTTAAACACCAACCACAATATGGTGGAAAACAAGCTCAAGAGCCTTAATTTCAAAGAATTTTAACGTTTACAGTAATAAAGCCTTAATTTGCCTTAGTTCGCATTACCAAGGCTTGATAGAGATTATTTTAATAAAAAATTAATTTTTAATGTGTACTTTTATTTGGGAGACTCTATTATGTACCTATTGCCTAAAATAAATGATCTAAACTCTCAATTTACACCCTCTATTAGAAGGACCCTATATTAGGAATTTACACAACCGTTATTTTCAAAAGTTGTTTTAATGATTACTTTTTTAAGGAGTTGCCCTACTCAAAAAGTCAATTTTCTGTTTTAAGATGTTTGTCTGAAAAAATATTATTATAGGAGTCTCACCATGGAGATTCAAAATATTCCTAAATCCAATTCATTGGTCATCGGTTAAGGAAATCTCTTGCCTGAAGGCTCTCGATTTTAGAGAAAAAATAGTCTCAAATTTCGAACACCTAAACTAAAATCGATACCATGTTCCAACTTCACATCAAAGCAAATTATTGGTAACTGTTGCAAAGATAGAGGCAATTATCACGATTCTTCACTTAACCGAAGACGCATGAACCTCATTTAGATGATTTCGACCCTGGAGATTTTAGGGAAATTCGGAATTCCCAATTTAATTTATTTTTATTTACAGGTGAGAAATTACATCTGACCATCGCTTCTTTAAACTGCTTATTTGTGATAAAGAAACCATCTGGTGCTTGTTCAAAAAGAATTTTAAGTGCATAACTAGTGTAATTTTTATTTGGTGTTTTTTGTGGGACTATATTTAACATTATCCAATTATTCAGGGTTTTATTTTCAATGTCGGTTAATTCGTATTCACTCATTTTACTCACTCCTATCTTTCATAATTTGTCAATAAATTACCACTGAGCTATGCCTTGATTTCCTTTACTTGTGACCCATACATTTGTTAAAAGACTTAAACTAATTCCTACAATGATAACCCTATAAAAACAATAAGATCTCCATCTGAAACATCTATTTGAGACACACTTACACCAAATGTGCTTTTAGTTTTTCTTCATGAAATAGGTTTAGGTTTCCTGTCGGCATGTACACTTTTGTATATTTAATTTAATTTCCTTTATTATGGGGTTCCGGTCGTTGAGTTTACACAGAGATCACATATAAAGCCAACCTGGAGCACCATAGGTACGAGCCAATTATAGCCTGATGGTGACAGGAACAGGGGGAGAGTGGGGTGATTTACCCCTCAAATATTGTCTCATTCCACAGGTATCAATGAAAGTATCAATGCAATATATTCCTCATCCTTCCCACTTATTTACTCTATCCAGAACATGAGCATTGAGAGTAAACGGCTTATCCGACCTGGCGTTCTGCTTCATATAATGCAAAGTACCAATGCAAAGTACCTTTAGAAAACCCTGTTTTCTTCCAGTCAGAATAAGAAATATCAAGAATCTTTTGCCTAATTTCATGGGAATCGACCCTCTGACCCCCCAAATTCAGGGTTAATAAAATCAAGTAAATCAAGTTCTTTGGTTTTCCCTGTCAGGTAATTGGCTAACCCCCTGACCGTTAAGAGCAGGGTAGGCCCCCAGGTGATCTGTTTATCTCCAGAACCCATACTATGATTCATCCTGCTAGAAAACTCGTGACCGGATCACAGGAAATAAGTATATAGTAATGGAACAGTAATCAAAAAAGAAGACTACGGGACATAAAGTAAATTTTATTAAATAGTAGATGCATCTCCCTATTTACAGCATGGAGGTGGCTAAAAATAATCCCTGCAAATAAAAAAATCATCAATATTTCAGTCTTACTAACATTAGTTGTTATCATAGGCTTACTCTCGTTCACATATTCTCAGATTACCGCTGGTTATTGTACGGACACCATACCTCCAGGCAATATCATTGCTATCTATCAGGCAGACTACACATATGGGGACCTTAATGCAGTTTATGCAAGAGGTGCCGGATTGGATCTCGATTCCGAGAACTATGACCGGATGATAACCTACGAAGACATACCTGATATTGTTTCAATGGATGGGGTTGAAAATGTAATTCTTTACGATAACAGTTATTTTGATACCCTTTATAAGACTGCAAACGAAGATAGATTACCGGGTAAATTGAATCTCATTGCAGTGCCTGAATCTATAGCACAGGACTATCTTCATCAGACTGATATCCCCTACGGTACAGAATATCTGGAAGAAGGCAGACTTCCTCTGGACAACGCCCATGAAATTACAATTTCAAAGAAATTGCTGGAAAAGCACTTTGCATATACCAATGAAACGCTGACCCGGGCAATCGGCAGCAGGGTTAACTATGACAATGAAACCTATACCATCGTAGGTATCATAAACAGCTATGATAGCAGGGTTAACTATGAAAATGAAACCTATACCACCGTAGACATAAATGATATTTATTACAATGATATTTGTTACATCTCCTTTGACGCAAAAAGAAACTATGGACTCTATCAGTATGATGCGGACACTTTTGATGAATTTGTAACCAGAAATATCGACAATAAGAAAACGAATGATTATTCTTATCCGGAATATGCAAATGAAATCTTTATCTTTACAGCGAATGGCTCAGAAAAACCGATATTGGATAAGCTTTTTCAAGAATATCCTGCCGAAAATTACATTTCCAGCGAATATGTTTCGGTATGGAAAAAGACATTTAACGAAAGTGTTCTGCGAGAAATAATCATCATCAATAGAAAAATAATCATCATCAATGGTATTGTTGTTGTTTTGCTAGTCGTTATCCTGCTGCTCTTAAACAAAAAGCCCGTTTCAAAAGTATAGATATAACTTTGTACAAAATCTGTATAATAGGTTCAGAAGTGGTACAATGTAACATCCTGAAGAGGAGTATAAATCACATAGAGAAAGAACAGAGGAGAAAATAGATGAAAAAAAACAATGACAAACCAGATACTCTAACAGCCGGATTATACATAACAGGCTTCATAATATGCGGATATTTTATTATAAAAACCATTTTGACATTATAAGCTGCTTTCCTCAGATGCACACATTTGAGGCATTTGACATTCTTCTGTGCCTGAGTACGGAATTCAGAGTAGATTCAGGAAAGCAAGTATCTGAGAGCCCAACATTTTTTAGGTTGAGGATCTATTGTATCAGCAGAGTTCTTCTTTTACGATTTCATCTTCTGCCCTTACGATTTCATCTTCTGCCCTTACGATTTCATCTTCTGCTCTTACGATTTCATCACAGTTCTTCTCTTACGATAATTATTTTCAACAAATAAAAAGCCAAAACGAACCCTATTACCACTCCCAGGATTTCAATAGAGTGACTTTGCAAGAATTCAAGATGAAAGGATTTTTCCAACATTTCCATTAAATGTTCAAGTCCAATGTAATCCATGGAATTTCTGGGAAAACTCCATCCAAAGAGGGGCCAGAAGAAAGTTGGAGGATTTAACACCATCTGATCTTCAAAAAGGTGAAAAAAAGTGCCCGAAGTAAGAGAAAGGCCCCTGATATCTCTTCTTTTTTCGTACATATATAAACCTATCAGAAAGAGAAGAAGAGAGAACAAAAGGGTATGGCATATAATGCGTCCGCTTGCAAAAGTTGAAGCAAAGATTACTTCACCTATCGGCTTGTCTATTAAATCGGGCAGAATAGCTCCGATTGCCAGATATCGTGGATCTATGATAGTCCTTAATCGGGGTATAAAAATCCCCAGCCCAAAAAATATCCCGAGCGTAATGCCCAGGTGTCCAAAGAGAAGCATCGGAAACCTGACTGTCCTTTTCTATTTAAACAATGATTGTTTGTATATAAACCTTTATTTGAAAGAAGTCCAATATAGGACCTTCAAAAATAAAGAAAATTTGAACTCAAATTATACAAGTCTGCAAAAATTATACAAGTCTGCAAATTATAAAAATCTGGCAGTTTTTAAAAAGGAATTCCCCATAGAGGGTACCATTTTTCCACATTTTTTTCTACAGGCATTTCCCTTTCCATTGAGGTTCTGAGCCTGAATTCAAAGGGACTGTCCCTCTGCCTGCTGGAAAGCGGAATAAAAGGATAGTAAGTTCCCTGTTTAAAATTGTAGATCCAGTAAACTGCTTTTCCACCGCCAGTCTTTCGCCCGGCTTTTCCTTCGTGTCCGGTTGTCCCGGCTTCAGGCTCGCTGTCAAACCTATAAATGGCACAGAGGATCTGTTCGCCAAAGCCGCGGTCTTCAAGGGTCTGGCTTACAAGGTGGATACTTGCAACAAGGTCTTCGAAATCAGGGTCCTTGAAAATAGCCCAGAGGAAGTTGAACTCATCTTTTTCCAGCCTGAACTCCGTTTCAGTCTCCTTTGAGCTGTACTCCAGAAGCTCTTCGATCTCCTGGCGGGCGGATTCATAAGCTGTAGCTCCTATCGGTTTAAAACAAATCCCCGCTGACCCTGAAGGTTTAAGGGCCATATTGCTCTCCAGAGTAATGCTGGCTGTAGAGATTGCAAAGAGCTTGTCACTTTTTGCTTTCGGAAGCCTGCTCCTCCCCATGACTGCATCCATAAAATCCCGCAAACCCATTTTAACCTATCTCCTCTTGAAAAACTCTTCTTCAGCTCTGCCTTATTTAACTCATTTCCTTCTGCATCTTTTCAAGCTGGGCTAACCTTTTTTCCACAGACGGATGAGTGGAAAAGATATCCATAAACGAAGAACCTGAAATTGCGGGGATAATGAAGAAGGCATTCATTCCCTCTACTTTTCGGAGGTCCTCGCTCGGCACTCTTTCCATTAGCCCACTTATCTTCATAAGGGCAGAGGCAAGATTTGCAGGCTGGCCGGTAATGATTGCCGACCCCCTGTCTGCAGAAAATTCTCTGTAGCGGGAAAGGGCGCGGATCAGCAGGAAGCTGACGACCCATACTGCAATTGAAACTAACCAGACAAGTATAATACCTCCACCTTCCCGCCGCCTATCTCCTCCCATATTTCCGAAGTAGAGGCTGTAGCGGACAATGTAAAAAGCCACTGTTGATATGAAACTGGCAATCGTCAGGACAGCCATGTCCCTGTTCTTAACGTGGCTCAGTTCATGGGCAAGCACGGCCTCAAGTTCTGCTGGAGAGAGTTTGTCCATAATCCCTGTCGTGACTGCAACAACAGCTTTACTCGGGCTCCTGCCTGTGGCAAAAGCATTTGGAACCCGGGTCTGGACAATTGCTACCTGTGGTTTCGGGAGGTCGGCTATTGCACACAGCCTGGTGACCATGTCATGCAGCTTCGGCTCTTCGCTTTCAGAGACAATGTGTGCTCCTGTTGTCCAGAGCACCATTTTGTCCGAGTAGAAGTACTGGATGCCCATGAAAAGCCCGATAAATAAAACCATGAAAATCTGAGACGTTCCATAGTAAGAAAGAAATGCCAGGAAAAAGAGATAAACTGCTGCCAGAAGAAACATCGTGAAAAGCATTCGTCCCTGAAGTCCTAAGTCCCGTTCCCATTTTCTTTTCATATGTTATTTCGCCTATCCTGATATTAAGATGATAGATTATATTAAGATGATAAATTATTATAGTCTTTAAATTACTATAATCTTTAGATTATTATAGTATTATTCCACAATTAAATGACAATTAAGTGAAATCAGGTTAAATGAGAATTAAGTCCAGACTAAATAACAATTAAGTTGATTTGCTACTTAAGTACACGTCAAATGAACTTTGAACTTATAGGTGAATTACTGGAGATAAAATACACCTTTAAATGAAGATAAATACGGATAAATCAAAAAAATCAAAAAAATCGGATAACGGCGATCTGAAGAGATTATAGCCGAGATTCATTTGAAACGAAAGGTAACCTCTTTCTTTCTCCATAAAACATTTCCTCAAGGATTTAAATTCTTTCCTCCACTATAGAAAAGAACAAGGTAACGGATGGCATTGAATATTCTCATTGACTAAAGCCTATTTTGTTATTTCATTTATTAACTCTCTTTCGTAAAGATCCAAATAATTTAAATACAATCAATCCATTCTGGTTAGAAATCAAACCATATAAAATCAAACAAATAATTAAGTAAAACACTCACACAAAACATTTTGTGCTGACTTTCACATCTTATTTGTAGAAATTTCCAGATAGAATATTCCTGCTTTCCGTAGAAGGCTACAAAAATGCCATCTATTTTCTCAATCAGACAGTATTTTAAAAACGCACCTTCTTCCTGAGATATTTCACGGAATTCCTCCTGAACCTGCGCAGTTCAGGATTTTTTTGAAAGAAAACTCATTAACTCAATCTTTCCATAAAAAACATATCAGGTCCTGTCATGCAAAACATACTCTCAGTCAAATCTCTTACAAAGAAATTCGATGATTTTACGGCTGTAAAAGACATCAGTTTTGATGTTGAAACAGGTTCGGTCTTTGCTTTTCTGGGTCCAAACGGTGCAGGCAAGTCAACGACCATCAAAATGCTCACAACAGTCCTGAAGCCCACGTCAGGGGAAATAAGCATCAATGGGTTCAATGTGCTTAAAGAACAGGACAAGGCCCGGGCATCTTTCGGGATAGTCTTTCAGGACCACAGCCTTGACGAAGAGCTTACTGCTTACGAAAACATGGTCTACCACGCAGTCGTCTACAAAGTGCCTAAAAAAGAAAGAGCAGAACGAATCCAGAAAGCCCTGGAGATTGTCGGGCTCTGGGACAGGCGGGAAGATTACGTTAAAAAGTTTTCAGGTGGGATGAAGCGCAGGCTTGAGATTGCCCGAGCGCTTGTCCATTACCCGAAAATTCTTTTCCTTGATGAACCCACCGTGGGGCTTGACCCCCAGACCCGAAACTCCATCTGGACCCATATCAAAAACCTGAACGAAGAAAGAAAAATGACGATTTTCTTGACCACACACTATATGGAAGAAGCCGAGGCGATTGCGGACCAGATCGCAATCATTGACCACGGAAAAATAATAGAATCCGGCACAGTTGAAGAAATTAGGAAACGGACAGAAACCGAATCCTTAGAAGAAGCTTTTCTGAAGCTGACAGGCAGGGATATCCGTGATGAGAATAATGAAACTGCAAATAAAATGAGAATGATGAGAGGCATGGGAAGGAGGAACAGGCATTGATCGAGGTAATCTACATCCTCTGGCTCAGACAGCTCAAACATTACTGGCGCTCGAAAGCCAGGCTGCTGGGGTCTCTCGGACAGCCGCTCCTCTTCATGATCACTTTCGGGTTCGGGTTCGGCCCCATGTATACCAGAGCCAGCGGAGGGGCAAACTACATGGATTTCCTTGCCCCGGGAATAGTTTCCATGGCAATTCTCTTTACGGCTATCTTTTCAGGCCTGGAGGTCATCTGGGACAGGCAGTTCGGTTTTCTTAAAGAGACCCTTGTAGCGCCGATTTCAAGGACCGAAATCATGGTCGGGAAAACCCTTGGAGGCGCAACCATAGCCATGATCCAGGGCTTGATCGTGCTGAGCCTGACCTATGTGCTGGGGTTCAGGATTCCCAGCCTCGCCAGCCTTGGGCTGGGGTTAATTTTCATGTCCCTGATAGCCATCTTCTTTACAGGCCTCGGCCTTGCCATAGCCTCAAAAATGAAAGATATGCATGGTTTCCAGTTGATCATGAACTTCCTGATCATGCCCATCTTCTTCCTTTCCGGCGCCCTCTTCCCTCTGGAAAACCTGCCCCCTGCAATTTACTTTATAAGCAGGATCGACCCCCTGACCTACGGTGTTGACGGTCTGAGGGGTGCCATTGCCGGGATGAGCACTTTTGGCATATATAACGACCTGGCAGTGATAGGTGCATTGTCCATACTTGTCTGTGCGATCGGAGCATTGCTGTTTTCGAAGCTTGAGGCGTGACGGGAATGTCAGATGTTGTTGAGTTTTTAGCCCTGGGAGCGTTTCTCGGCCTTGCTGCAGGGACGTCTCCGGGTCCTCTCCTGGCTATAACTATTTCTGAAACTCTGCAACACGGCAAGTGGGAAGGAATAAAGGTTGCAATATCCCCTTTGATTACAGACCTGCCAATAATTTTATCCGTACTGTTTGTTCTCTCACATTTGACAGGTTATAATTCAATTATCGGAATCATTGCTCTTCTTGGGGCATCATATCTGATTCATTCAGGAATCGAATCGCTGAAAATCAAAAAGGACAGCGTTGAATTAAATTTAGAAAAGAAAGATGCCCTTAAAAAAGGAGTTATTGTCAACTTCGGGAACCCGCACCCATATATATTCTGGATCTCCATAGGCGGGCCATTAATTTTGAAGAGTTTAAACACCCATATCTGGGCTACAATCTTATTCATAGCTGGTTTCTACAGCCTGCTTGTAGGCTCAAAAGTGATCGTTGCCTTAATTGTAGAGAAATCAAAATCTTTTATTAACAGTAAATATTACTTTTCTATCATCCGTGTTCTGGGAATTGCACAGATTGTTTTTGGATTAACTTTCATCAAAGTGGGCCTGGATTCATTGAATGTAATTTGAGGTCGGCACCTTTACACCCCGAGTTCCGCTTCCCGAGTTTCGCTTCGGCACCCGAGTTTCGCTTCGGGAGCACGAGGTCCTTTTCGCTGCGCTCAAGAGGACTAAGCTACAAAATTACAGGCTGTATTTCTCTAATTGCGCCTCGGGATCACAGTAAATTGAAGATTTACGCAGTCCTTTTCGGCAGAGTTGCGGCTCTGCAGTACGCTGCCCTTTTCGCTGCGCTCAAGAGGGCTAATCTATGGGTTTTAGCAGTGAGCTTCGCTCCTCAAGCGGACTAATTATGGGTAAATAACTTTTTTCGCTTCACTCAAGAAAACTAAATTACGGTTTCTCTTACCTGTGCAACGTCATTCGCCACAGAGTGTCGTTTTTGTCACGCTCGACGCAGGAGAGCGGCCTTCCCAAAAAATACAAAAGAGAAGAAGAACAAGAGAAAGAGCCACAAAGCAACCACAAACTAAGAACAACAGAAAAAACCGGTAAGGATGCAAATATAGAAATCTCAAAAACAATCCTCCCTTGAAATCAACACCTTATTCAACACCTTCATGCAGAAAGCCTTCACAAGGGAACTGGGCTCATAAAAATGAAGTTTTGAGAAAACTGAATCTCACAGGTGATAAATTTTGATAGAACTGAATGCAGAAAATGTCTACAATTACCTTATTACCATCGCAAACAGCTCGAAAAATACAATAAGATACAAAGAAATGGAAGAAATATGTGGGCTTGAGCATAACCCAAAAAATTTGCAGCAACTTACAGATGTATTAAACCTTATAGTTGTATACAACAAACTGAAAGGCGAACCTTTTCTGGCTGCACTTGTTATAAATAAACACGGAATGCCCGGTGATGGATTTATTAGAACACTGAATTTTGTTAATGTTGATGTGGGCGACAAAATTGCTTTTTTCGTAAAAGAGATCCAGAGGATCAGAAATCATAAATGGGAAAAATGGAACTGGAATATAACTAACTGACTTTTCAATCCATGTTTACTTAAAACGAAATCCTCACATGAGACTCCCACCCGATAAAAGTAAAAAATAAACGCCCTCATACAGAAAGTCTTCACAGGGGAACTGGTCTCATAAAAATACGATTTCACAGAAAGATTGAGAGCTTCAAGGTTTAAAAACTCGTTATTCAGACTTCAAGGCTCTTTTTCAAGGCTCTTTTTTAAGGCTCTTTTTTAAGGCTCTTTTTTAAGGCTCTTTTTTAAGGCTCTTTTTCGAAAGGCCGGTCGCCTGCGACCGGTGAAAGTGTGGGATAATTCAAGAGCTGGTCCCAAACCCCCTTCATTATTTTATAACTAAGCAATCAATTTCAGCCTACTCGGAAAAATGAAGGTTTTATACATTGTTAACAGGACTACATGGTTTTTGAGGATATAAGCTGTCAAATTGGTTCCAGTTACTTTTTGATCACTTTCTCTTCTTTTCACACCTTTTTAGCGATGATAAATACGACCAGTTCCGGGAACGTTCACGAAGCGGGCCCGGACAACCAAAAAATAAAAAATGATATTTGGAATTTCATTTTTTATTCGTCAGTGCCCTCTTCATCAGTGTCCTCTTCATCAGTGTCCCCTTCATCAGTGTCCTCTTCGTCGGCATCCTCTTCAGCCAGTTTCCTGTATATTTCTTTTGATTTTGCGGTGTAATCCTCTGCTTCCTCATTCCTGCCCAGTTTCGAGAGCAATTTTGCATACTTTTCAAATGTTTCTGCCTGGTTTATCTTATATAGGGGGTTATCCGACTCTTCCTCAAAGAGAGCTGCATTTATAACCAGGGCTTTTCCAAAAGCCTGTTTTGATTTTTCATATTCCCCGATAAGAGAATACACTTTCCCGGCATCGGCATAATTGATTCCTGCTTTTTCCCGGGCATCAGGATTTTCGGGGTCTGATTCGAGAAGTTTTTCCACAATAGGAAGCAGAGAATCAAAGATTTTAGCCGCTTCCTCAAAATTTTCCAGGGCTTGTTGCAGATTTCCACTCTGGTAGAGGGCTTCGCAGATGAAATGATAGTTTTCCGGGTCTTCCGGATCTTTTTCATACAGGCTTTCAAAGAATTCGAGGGCAAGGTCCAGAGAATCTTCTGCAGCATCATATTTTTTGGAACTGATAAAGTCTACCCCACGGAACTGGACATCAACAGCCAATATTTTTCGTACGGGAAGCTGGAGGTTTTCATCGTGCAATACTCTGGAGTAAAGTTCCGTGGCTTTTGAATATTGTTCTCTCTCCAGTTCCGTTTCTCCTACCTCCCCATAAAAGGACCCCAGCTGATACAGGAAATTTGTAAGGGCCTTTATATCCAGCCAGGTCCCGGGCTTATCCCTGACTACCTGCTCCTTGATTTTAACAATGCGCCGGTAAAATGGGATTGCATCTCCGTACCTTTCCTGGACTGCAAATGAATCTCCAAGGTTGCCCAGTGTCCCGACGAGGGCTTCTCGACAGGTTTCATCATCAGGATACAGTCCAGATGCTTTTTCATTTAGGTTGAGGGCTTTTTCGTAGTACTCCCGCGCAGTTTCGAGTTCTGCATCTTCAGGCACCATATCTTCAGGTACTATATCTTCAGGCCCCACTTTCGCATACAGGTCCCCAAGAGTATTGAGAACGTCTGCAATACCCATCTCAAACTCGGTTTCCCCCGGGTCTCCGGAAAGCAGCATTTCGTATCCTTCAATTGCCTTCTCATAGTATTGTTTTGCCGTTTCCAGGTCCTCTGCCCCGGCATAGAGACTCCCGACCTGCATTAAGGTGTCGATAATATCCAGTTTGAGGTCCTCGTCCTCCGGGTCTTTTTCGAAGAGGGGCTCATAGATTTCAATTTTATGCATATAGCATTTTTTTGCGTTCTCCACACGATTTATTTTTGCAAAAAGCTTCCCAAGATTTTCAAAAGTTTTTGCAAGTTCAAATTGATAATCCAGGTTATCCGGGAATTTCCCATTCATATTTTCAAAGTTTTTGAGCACCTTTTCATAGTAATAATTTGCTTTTTCGGGATCTTCTGCCTCGGAATAATGGAGTCCAAGTTCTTCGTAAATTTTACCCCTGTTTACAAGAAATGCAGTGTCTTCAGGATTTTTACGTAAGTTGTCTTCTACTATTGAAATGGCCTGCTGGTAAGTTTCATCCATTTTTTCAAGGTACCCCTGTCTTGAATAGAGTTCTCCAAAATACCCATAGGAGAAAATAAGATAATGAAGTGCAAGCTCGTTATCAGGATCTTTTTCAAGAAGGTTTCTGTAAATTCCCTGTAGCTGTTCGTAGATCTTTTTCGCTTCTTCAAAAAGCTCATCTTCCAGAAACTCTTCTCCAAGCTTCTTCACAAATGAATCCAACCGCTCTAAAATTTCCGGATTTTCAGGCTGGATATTTAATAGTTTCTTGAAAGTTTTCAGGGTACTGTTGACAAGCGGAATTCGCTTTTCAGATTGACCGACAATTAAAAAATAGCCCCTGAAACTCACCAGTGTTTTTAAATAATTCAACAAATACTCAGGATTTTCAGGCTGCTCCGCAATCAGCTTTTCATATACATCAAATATCCCATCAAAATATTTATTCGTGCGTTCATAAGACTCCTCTGCTTCCGAAACACTATCTATTTCTTTAAGAGTATTTCCAATGAGACCAATGGAATTATAAAGAGATTTCTGAGAGGAAGCATCCCGGGACTCATTTAAAAAAAGGCGTGACGAAATCTCCAGAGCTTTTTCATACAGCGCCAGCGCTTCATACGGCTTATCCGTGGCATCCATAACCTCTCCTTTATGCAGCAGGACACAGCACAAAAGATCCGGACTTTTTGCCTTTTCAGCCAGCTTTTCAGCCATATTAAGCTTCTCAAGGGTCTTTTCATACTTCCCCTTTTCAAAAAAAGAGGTGGCGTTCATCAATTCCCGAACTGTTAAATCTATAAGCCGCCTGGACATGAAGGGATCTTGGAACTCAGAGTATTAGAATTAAGCGTCTCTTCCAGAAGTTCCCGGCAAAAACAGTAAACTTCCTGACCTCTCAGGTAAAAGGAACTCGGCATAAATGAACATCTTATCCTTTCATCATTTCCCATCTACAAGAAGCCATTTCCGGACAGGCACGAAAATTCAGAGCGTTTTTTAAGATGCCAATGGCAGGTGAGAGCACGGGATTTTAAAGCTGGAAATAATCGGCAGCATCGGGACTAAAACAGGCATGAAATAGGGATATGGAAGAATTGGGATATGGAAGAATTGGGATATGAAGAATTGGGATATGAAGAATTGGGATATGAAGAATTAGGATTTAAAATGAGAAAGAGTTAATAAGGAATTAATTTACTAGAAAAGCCTTTTAGAATCTTTTAAAGTGATCCATAAGGTCTGGTCCAATTTTATGTAATTTAGTTCTGTACTCAGTTAATTTATTACTTATTTAAGTCATTACTCACTTAAGTTACCTTAGTCAAGTTACTACTTATTTAAGTTACGTGTCTTCTTTGTACGTCTTCTTCATACATCAGGGACTGACCCTATGGACCAATAATAATTATGTAGTTAAAGGTATAAAAAAACAACGATCGGAAACTTGTTTTTTAGCGGTACTGTGATTTAAAAGCCCGGAAAAAAACGGGAAAAAGGAAAAAAGGAAAAAAGGAAAAAAGGAGCTACAAAATTACAGTCTTTCTATGTTTTCCGGGTGAGCTCATCGTAAAACCGATTTTATTTTTCAGTCGCCTTTGCACGCTCTTCTTTGGCCATATTAGCAAGGCGTTCAACTTCTTTTATGTCAAGTCCGAGGCCCTTAGCCACCCGGGTTCCATAGTCGGGGTCAGCCTTGAAGAACAGAGCTGTCTGCCTTATTACCCGTAAAAGAGAAAAATGACTGTTATCCAGATACTTTTTGGTCACTTTTTCCGATTTAAACAACTTTTTTGCTATGATAAAGACCACAAATGCGATAATAATGAAGGTTATCAATTCCCCCAGATAAGCTCCCCAGCTAAGTACTATTGGCCCGATTTCAAGCGTTGCTGTCCTCCAGGCCCCGCCAGGGATAAAGGTATGATAATCGGCATGATGATGTTATCCACAACTGTTTCCGAAGATAACAAGTAATAGGAGCAACAATAAAAAGTAATGGGGGGATTGATCCAGATGCAAACCAAAGTTCTTGTGGCTTATGCTTCTAAGTATGGTTCAACGCAGGAAGTGGCCGAGGCAATTGCGGCTACATTACGCGAAAGTGGTCTTGCGGTAGATCTTGAGCCCATGAAAGAAGTAAAGACCCTTAATGAATACACTGCGGTTGTGCTGGGCGCGCCAATCTACATGCTCCACTGGCACAAGGAAGCAAAAAGTTTTCTTTCGCGGCATCGTGAAACCCTCACGAAGCTACCAGTGGCCATTTTTGCATTAGGCCCATTTCATGATGAAGAAGAGGAGTGGAAGGAAGTACGTGCCCAGCTCGATAAGGAGCTTGAAAAGTTCCCATGGCTTAGACCTATCGCTATAGAAATATTTGGCGGCAAGTTCGACCCGGAGAAGCTGCGTTTTCCTGACAACTTAATTGCCAAGCTGCCGGCAAGCCCTTTACGCAATATGCCGGCGAGCGACGCGCGAGATTGGATAGCTATTCGCGACTGGGCGAGCAACCTGGCCACACAATTTCAGCCTGCTTTGGCACACTAAAAAAGATTAGAGAAAAGAATTAGAGAAAAAGATTTGAGAAAAGAATTAGAGAAAAAGATTAGAGAAAAGGATTCAAGATAAGGATTCAAGAAAAGGATTCAAGAAAAGGATTCAAGAAAAGGATTCAAGAAAAGGATTCAAGAAAAGGATTCAAGAAAAGGATTAGAGAAAAAAGAGCAAAGAAAGTGTTCGACTGAAAGAATTCAAACCTGGAATTCGAGTTCAAGCCCCACAGGACAGTGATCCGAACCTGTGATTTCAGGGTAAATCGGGGCAGCCTTTACATTTCCCCTGAGGTTTTCGCTGACGAAAAAATAATCCAGGCGCCAGCCAACGTTTCTTTCACGGGCCCGGGTCCTCATTGACCACCAGGAATAGTTTCTACCTTCGCTGTTGAACATGCGGAAGGTATCAAGATATCCGGCTTCAAGGAATTTATCCATCCAGGCTCTTTCTTCGGGGAGGAAGCCAGAAATAGTCTCGTTTTCTCTGGGGCGGGCAAGGTCGATTTCTCTATGGGCTGTATTGACGTCCCCGCAGATGACAAGCTTTTTGCCTTCGGCTTTAAGGGCATTTGCGTAATCAAAAAAGGCGTCGTAAAAGGCCATTTTGTATTCCAGGCGTTCCTGGGAGGCTTTGCCGTTTGGGAAATAGATGTTCATCAGGGTGAAATTATCATAATCAACTCTGAGAAAACGGCCTTCCCTATCAAACTCCTCAATTCCCATTCCGGTTTCGGTGTTCAGGGGTTTTTCCTTTGAAAACGTCCCGACCCCACTGTAACCGCTTCGTTCCGCGGAAACAAAATAATTATAGTAACCGGGAATGTTTTTTACTTCTCGGGGGAGCTTTTCCAGAGAGGCTTTTGTTTCCTGGATGCAGATTACGTCGAATTTCTGCTCCATCAGCAAATCCAGAAAGCCCTTTTTCATTGCAGCCCGGAGGCCGTTCACGTTCCAGGAAATAAGGTTATAATGTTCCGGCATTTTTACCTCTTTATTTTTACCTATTTTATTCCATCTCTACTCTTTTTTACCTTTTCAGCTGGATTTTTCAGATCATATCGATATAAAGTTATCCAGGATTGAACATAAGGTCATAGAGCCGTAAAGAAGTCATTGATTCAGAAGTCATAGAGCCGTAAAGAAGTCATTGATTCAGAAGTCATAAAGTCATAAAGAAGTCATTGATTCAGAAGTCATAAAGCCATAAAGAAGTCATTGATTCAGAAGTCATAAAGCCATTGAATCATCTGATTTACGAAAAACGAAGGCAGAATGCCTGTTACTTTAGTGGCGGGATGAATGCCGCCAACTTCCGTACATTTAGCCTTTAAAGTTTCATTGTCACTAATACGCGAAAACCAGGCAGTTACAATTGAAACATTAAATATAAAAGGTATGATTAAGAATCACAAATTAGCTCAGGCTGTGGCTGATTCTGCATGGAACAGTTTTGTAACAAAGTTGGAGTATAAGGCTCAATGGTCTGGCAAGACAATTTTGAAGATTGGAATGTTTGAACCATCTTCTAAAAATTGTCATGTTTGCGGATACCATAATTCTGAATTAACTTTAAAGGATAGAGAATGGCTTTGTCCTTCTTGTAATACAAACCATGACAGAGATATTAATGCAGCCATCAACATTAAACAATTTGCAATTAATAATCTAATCACCTCTGGAACAGAGGGTAGAGCCTGCGGAGTTATTCTCAAAAGAGAGAGCCATGAAGTAGGATGCCCGTCATTTCAATGATGGGTAGTTCACTCAAATTCGGATGAAATTTTATGATTATTTTTGAAATTGAAGAAAAACCAGAAAAAATTAAAAAGACGCTGATTTTGCTTCCTTAGTTTAACCTGTTTCTATCGGCAAAACCTCTTCTCTCCCAAATATATTATAAACTTCCTGTAATTTCAGAATGAGTAAAAGGAAAAGGCAAGTCTGCAAGTTTATCTGAAAAATTTGTCCTTGGGGATGCGTACAAGGGATTCCAACAGGCTTCATTGGGACAAAAACGTCAGTGAATTTTTGTTTTGGGCCACGTTTCCCAATATTTATATGCTATATTCATATACTATATTATTTTTTATACGATGTTGCCTGGATATTAGGGAGTACCAGAATTATATGTATCCACCAAAATCAGAATACCACCTGCTGATCATTGCACTTTGTTCCTTATCCATACCGACCAATTTTTTACTGGCAGTAATGCTGCCGGAGGCAATCGCTACATGCAATGTAGTCAGTTTACGTTTTATTTGAAAATAGGTGTTAGAAACAGCTAGAGACTGTATTTTCTGCCTGGGAACTATAGTAGTAACCTTACCCAGGGTCCTTGAACTGATAAGCAGTTTATTATTCTGTATATTAAAGCCTGCATCCCGATATTGAATAAAGCCCAGCAAAATTGCCGGAGGCCACAGCAGGAGTGCGAACCAGCCATAAGGTATGAAGAACATTGCTAATATAGTTACAAGAAATGCCGGTATAAGATTTATTAAAATATACCTTATCCGTGAACGGATAGGAAGCTGTTTGGTTTCAAGGGGGACAGCAAACTCAGGCAGGACCTGTTCTAACAATTCCTTTACCTGTCTATGAGGAATTATCGGAAAAAGAACACTAGATTCGCCTTTTTCTCCGGCATTGCTGATACTGACTACCTGAATACTAACCATTCCAAACGGTTGACGCAGAACGTTTTCTACTACGCGTACAGCCTGGATTTTTTTAATTGGTATGGTGAGCTGCTTTTTTTCCATGAGACCGCGATTAATTTTTATATTATTATCCATACGTATGAGTTCAAAGCCGCCAAATTTAATAAAATTCCCTAACAGTGACAGAACCCAGGCAAGTAAAAATATGACTAAAACAACAAGTATAATAGTAGTGATTGTTTTGCCAGCAAGCTCCTTTACATAATCCCCTATAATATTCCATATGTTGAGATCGGGAAAGACCTCTTCCAGTTGCGAGAATATCACAAGTAAACCTACCAGTACTACCCCAATGCTGTTGGAGGTGCTGGACAGAATGAACAAATCACGGGTTGAGAGCCGGAAAATTTCTCCTGTATGTTGATCTTCTGTTTCCTGGTATTTTTGGGCCGGTATGGGTCGTTTACTTTCTAGAATATACCGGAGCTCTTCTGCCCTTGTCCTGGAAATAGCAGGCAGGACAAGTTCGGCTTTGTCCCCCCCGCCGGCTGTTTCTACTTGCAGTTTCACCAGGCCGAATATACGCTGAATTATTCCGGCAGATACCTGAACTGATTGAACTCGTCCAAAACTAATGAATCGTTTTTTCTTAACGAATATACCGAATTCCAGATGCAGTTCATCATCCTGAATATAATATACATAACGCAGCCAGTAAACTATTATATATAACACATACAGCAGCAGTATTACAGGCAATGCAAAAAGAAAACACCGGCGAATTTCGTTTTGCCCAAATACCAGAATAATAAGTGGCAGTAAGGATTGAAACTGTTTATAAATAGTACCTATCAAAAACTCCAGTATTGCTGCTGGGTGCAGGCGTTGAGGCTCATACATCTTCATCCACTACCCGGGCTAATACTGAAATCTTTTCTCGTAGTTCAGCGGCTACATCATCTGCAAGTGCAGGTATTTCATGCTCATCCGCTGCAGTTGATACAGTTACCGTAGAAATCCCAAAATGACGCATTAATGGTCCCTGTACAGTATCAACATGCTGGATATGTACCATGGGAATTAAAGTACGGTATTTAATAAACACACCATGATAAAGATCAATCTGGTGTTCAGAAACATCGTAACGCCACGTTTTCCATCGAATATTCGGAATCACCGTGGTTTCCAGAAAAGATATAAGCAGTACCAAAACTATAATAATAGATAGAATCCATCCAGGCCAGTTCCAGAGCCTCATGGCACCATAATAAGCCAGAGGTACCAGCCAATACAAAAAAGAGCCGAGCAGTCCCGACCAGCGCCAGTATGAGACTGCTTTTTCGTCTATCTGATGATCGGGAATAGTTTGCAAAAAGTCCGCCTTCAAGAATAAAACCCACTTTCGTCAGGTAAACATAATACTCTTTTTTATTTTTTACCGTTATTGATTATCAGTATAGTTTGTGAATTTCTTTAATATTAATCATTTTGAACTGTTGACAATATCCTATCAAATTTAGGTTTACAGTGTAGAAATTATCCAAACCACTTTAAATATTTGACCCTTCGCTATTTTCTTGCGGGTAGTTTATATTCACTTCTTATGCTTGGAGGCTACATCTAAGTATTTTTTGTAAAAATAACCGTTATTAAGCTTTTAAAGCTCAAAATGAGGCAAATTAACCATTTATATTCAATCAAGCTAAAATTAATTTTAATTACTGCTTTTGACTCGTTTTTTGTTAGATTCAGATTGTTGTTTAAAATATGGGACAATAGGGTTTTGAATCTGAAATTAAGGGTTTATAATTTCTCAAATAAAAAAATAAAATGTTTTTTACATGTACTTTAATCGGGGAAGCACTATTATTATACTTAAGCTACTAAACAAGGTTAAGTAACCCTTAAAAAATTGATGATTTTTAGAGGACCCTAAAAAGAAATATTCACGAAGAATGTAAACCTGTTGAAGAAAGATATTACTCCTGAAACTGACAATACGATGGAACAGATATTTTCTTTGATAGGTGATATCGTAGATAAGGCAAGATTATTCAAAATTGCTTAATCATGAGAAATAAAATGAAAAGAATATTATATGATTTTAATAAAAACCACAAATCAAAAAAGGAAGGAGAGAGTACGTGAAAAACAAATAATCATGTACTTTAATGCCAAAGAAACAAATGAAAAAATCATGGTCAGCTACAGGATAAACCCATTAACCTGACCCCTGTAACTCTTAGCAGTTAAAAACCTTATCCAGGAAATACTGATGGATGCGCAAATCGTCGGTTAATTCCGGGTGGAAAGCAAGCGCCAGCACATTTCCCTGCTCTGCAGCAATAATCATGTCTTCAAGCCTGGAAAGTACGCGCACGCCAGGCCCGCAGCTCACGATTCCGGGAGCCCGGATAAACACGCCGGTAAAAGGAGAGTCAAGAATAGCCACATCAAGCTCCGCCTCAAAAGAATCCCTTTGTCTCCCAAAAGCGTTCCTGTTAACCCTTGTATCCATGATCCCGAGCAATTCCTGGCTGGTCTTTGCCACCTGCTCATCCCCTTCCTTTGCAAGCACAATCAACCCTGCACAGGTCCCGAGAATCGGAATTCCCCTCGCAGCCACCTCTTTTATCTCCTCTGCAATCCCCTCACGGGCAAGCAGCCTGCAAAGCGTAGTACTCTCCCCGCCAGGAATCACAATCCCGCTGCACTCCGGCACAATTCCCTTATGCTTTATCGCAACTACCTCAGCTTCAACCCCTCTCTCTGCAAGGGCTCTCTTCAAAGCATCAACATGCTCAGAAACCGCTCCCTGAATAGCGATTACACCTATTTTCATAAAAAACACCATTTTCCAAAATTAATCCTTTATTTGTTGATCAAAAAATGTAAAAAATTAAATAAATTTTATTCTTACAAACCTGCAAGAATAAATCTGTTTTTAAAAAATTGAATTTTGAGTCCGCTTAAGAGGAATTAACTGTTATAACCCACAAATTAGTCCGCTTCAGCAAAACTCACTTCTAAAACCCGCAAATTAGTCCTCTTGAGCGAAGCGAAAAGGACTGCGGGCTGTTGCACTTGCAGTGCAACTCCCAGGAAATCTCCGATTTCCTGTGATCCCGAATCGCAACTCGGGTGGCGCAACTCTGCTGGCGCAACTCGGGATTGTGGTTTTTACCAGCCGCGTTCCTGAAGAGCTTCCTCGACAGGGATCGTGTCTACGCTGATGCCTTTCATTCCGGCGCCTATGCCTTTTGAAATCTCTGCAAGTTTTGCAGGGTTGTCGTAGTTGTTTACGGCTTCAACGATTGCTTTTGCCATTTTTTCAGGGTTTTCGGCTTTGAAAATGCCTGAGCCTACAAAAACCCCATCTGCACCAAGGCGCATCATAAGAGCCGCATCAGCAGGGGTTGCAACTCCACCAGCTGCAAAGTTTACTACAATCAGGCGCTGCATTTTAGCGGTTTCCATTACAAGTTCGATAGGAGCTTCGATTTCCCTGGCAACCATTATCAGTTCTTCTTTTGTCTTGCCGGCAAGGGCACGGATTTCGCCCTGAATCTGCTTCATGTGCTTTACTGCCTGGCTGACGTCTCCTGTTCCGGCTTCTCCTTTCGTCCGGATCATGGCTGCCCCTTCGTTGATCCTGCGGAGGGCTTCTCCGAGGTTCCTGGCTCCGCAGACAAAGGGCACTGTAAACTGTGTCTTGTCTATGTGATAGAAAGGATCGGCGGGGGTAAGGACTTCGGATTCATCTACCATGTCAACACCGAGTGCTTCCATGATTTCAGCTTCGACGAAGTGCCCGATCCTTGCCTTTGCCATTACAGGGATAGTAACCGTATCAATGATTTGCTGGACGATTTCGGGATCTGCCATACGGGCAACTCCGCCCTCTTTTCTGATATCTGCAGGGACAGCCTGAAGGGCCATAACAGCAACTGCTCCGGCTTCTTCTGCGATCCTGGCCTGTTCCGGGGTTGTCACATCCATGATCACACCCCCCTTCTGCATCCTTGCAAAGCCCCTCTTAATAAGTTCGGTCCCGTGTCTCAATTTTTCAAAGTCCATGAATGTCATCCTCTTTGTTTTGATCAGATTTCTAAGATATATTGCCGTGGGAAATCTTTTCCACAGATGAAACGGCCATCAAGTCCTTTCCACCAGTTACAACCAACAGGTTGCGGTTTTCAGTATGCTATTTCTCCAGTGAATTGTGAATACGCTCAATAGTTAAAAGCATTATTTAAGCTATTCCTTAATTCCAGAGTTCAGAGTAAATTAACTTACAATGATTTAACATTTTTTCTTTTTTTTACTGAGACTTAACACTTTTAATGACTGCCTGTTTCTCCGGTTATTTATCCCGAATATACTTCGGAGCCTGAATGAAATTCTTTGCAGTACTTTTAAAAAGCACTTTTATAAGTTAACTTTTCGGTTTGATCTATCTATCTCAGTTTTCATATAATTTCAATCTTTATAATATATCCGGTAATTTACGATCTGATTACGGAGATTAAACACAGGAAGTAAGATTAAATATGAATCTCCAACGCTCAGTTCTCCGATATAAAGTTTTTGTAAATTGCCGGAAAGACGAGATGTGAAGCTCTTTTTAAGAGGGACATATGCTTCTCTAATATATTTTCATGCGTCTTCGGTTAAGTGAAGAAGCATGATAAATTGCATTCATTTCCACAACAGATGTTCAAAATTTTATCAGAGCTGGAGATGGAGCATAGTATCGATTTTTGGTAAATATGGCTATATTTGAGGCAGACTTCTGATATAAAATCGATAGCCTCAGAAACGAATATTCCTTTACCGATGACCAATGAATATATTTTATATTTCAGACAGAGACGCGAGAGAATACATGAAAAAACAATTATAATATGTGTTGAATCATTACATACAGGGTATTTTTTGCCGGGGTAGTTTCTGGATTTCAGGCAATTACTATTTACTTACGTTAGGGGGGATAGAAAATGAGGATTAAACGTCTGGATGTATCATTGTTATGTGCTTTTTTGGTTACCGTACTTGTTGCGTTACCGACACATGCCCAGATGGGGCCGGGAGGCGGTCCAGGGGCGGGAATGGGTCCCGGAATGATGCATGGTTACGGTTTTGCGCAGTATGACAGCAGGTTTGATGGGTTTGGGTCAATGACCTTTGAAGAAGTATCAGACACCTTCGGGGTCCAGGTTGAAGATGCGATCTCTGACCTTGAGCTTCCGGAAGATATGGACACGCAGCTTACGGTTCTGGAGATTGAAGAGCGGTACGGGGTCTCAGGGCAGGAAATTGCCAGTTACATGGTAATGAATATGCAGCAGCTGAATACGACTCTTAACCCGAGGGAAAGGCTTTTGATGCGCCAGCAGGCCACTCAGGCAATGCGAGCCGGTAGAGGCAGTGGGATGTATTTCATGCAGCAGGGAAATTGTGCCTGTGGAAACTTTACCACATTCAACTTCAACGAAAGCGGGATAATAGAAAACTTCGCTGTCGGAGGAAACCTTCTCTTTGATTCGGTTGAGATTTCGGATTTTGAGTACCTTGACGAACAGATTACGGAAACAACAGCTTTTTACCAGGGCGTTGACAGCCAGATCCTGATTCAAGATTCTCCCATGGGGATTTTCCAGGTCAGGGCTTTTGCAAATAAAACCGTTACTTACAACCTTGCAGATGGAGTAAAAGCAAGCCTGGAAAAGAATCTCTCCAGCGGGCTTGAGAATGCAGTCCCCATAAAAATTACCGCAAACAATTTCGAGGGATATCTGGTGTTTTTCAGGAATCCCCTTCCCGAAAATCCCGAGGGCCCTATTAACGGGACTGAAGCCGAAATTTCGGGCGATAAAATCACAGTCAATCTTGTAGAATATAGTGTGGTAATGTTCAGGGCAAGTCCGATGCAGCCTTCATTGATGCAAACAGGATACAGGTACGGTGGTAATTATACCTATATGCATCAGGTGTTTAACAGGGAAATAGCAACCGGAAGATTCGGAGCTGAGATAGCTTTCCGTGCAGGTTCGGATAAGGTTTCAGTCACAAATTATGCCCCTGTTAGCCTGAAAGTAAGGGAAATGGATCGAGATCGCATTGTACTTGGCGTTGAATCAGACCTGCCAGATGGAAGAGTCATCAATATAAACTTAGACAATGAGACCATTAACCTCACCAATCCCGACCGTCTGAGGATCAGATATGACGGTGCAATAATTGAAGAAGCTGACAGCATTGACGAACTCTTTGCAGATGGAAACAGACCTCTTTGCTACAGGCTATACGAAAACGGGACAGCTTCAATTGCAGTATATATCCCGCAGTTTTCGGAACATGAGATTATAATAGACCTTGTGCCTGAAGGTGAGGAAGGTGCAGTAAATGTTTCCAAAACTGGAGAAATGGCTTCGGATGAAGCTGAATCAATCGGAGCCGACGAAGGAATAAATAAAAATGAAGAAAAGGTTCCGGAAACTGGAGTGCCTAAAGCTCAGAACGAAAAAGGTGATATAGAATCTTCTCCGGCTTTTGAATTCGGGTTTGCAGTTTCAGGCCTGGCAGCGGCATATGGACTGAGGCACAGGAAATAAACCTCTGCCTCAATGCCTGTATCAGGTGAAATCAGAATTATGAAAGGGCCGGTCAAATTCCGGTCCTTAAAACAGAATTTAAACAAGACTTAAAATCAGGTTCAGCTAACTCATGTTTAGATCTTTTCTATTTCAGATATCAGATTTTGATCTTTTCTATTTCAGCTAACTCATGTTTAGATCTTTTCTATTTCAGCTAACTCAGATTTAGATCTTTTCTATTTCAGCTAACTCATGTTTAGATCTTTTCTATATCTCTTCCGTACAGCCCAAGCTTTGCACAGATATATACGGAAATCCAGATTGTGGATGCAGGAATGAAGGTTTTCAGGAATTCAAGAACCGTGAAACCGAAGTAACCTGCCACCCCGATTACATCAAATCCTGCATCAAGAACAAGGCTGGATACCCCGAACATTATAAGCGCGATAAATACCCTGGCAGCTCGCTGCCCTGTATCTCCGTCATCTTCCGGGAGCCCTTTTCGTATCACCATGAGATATGCCGTATTCGTGCCGAGGAGAAATCCTGCCACATCGGCACTTATCAGGGATGAGGCTGTGAGGAGGAGAGGAACAACAAACATAAAGGAGTAAAAAAATAGATTTTTCTGCCTGAAAACAAGCTCAAAGCTCTCCTTTTTGAAAAGCTCATCTTTCAACGGGCTTTTAAGGAGGCGCGTAAAGACAATCAGGATAATTAAACCCAGGGTCGCTCCTCCCAGTACATCTCCCAAAAAATGCCTTCCCAGGTACATTCTTGAAAAAGCTATCAATAAAATCGCTGCCGGAGCCAGGTTTTTTATTACCCTGGTTTCGAAGACTCGGGCAGTTCCTCCCCATAAAGCAATTGCTGTCGAGACATGCCCTGAAGGAAATCCGAACATGGAATGGGGAATTGTGCCCTGAAATCTGAATGTATCAAGCGCCTCTCTGCCCGGAAGCCCGAAAAACCTGTCCGCCCCCTCCCCGGAAAAAGGAGACGTATTCGGAAACCCTTTTTCAAGGTTCAGGACCCTGGAATCCACAAAGTCGGGCCTTGGGAGGACAAAAATTACCTTAAGAACTTCCGTGACTGCACCGGTCCAGAGCAGCAGCTGGAACAGAAGAAAACCTTTCTTGAAATCAACCCCGAAAGTGGTGATGATTATTATGCTGGCAAAAAAGGCGGCAGACCCCATTGAAGTTATCAAAACCATGAGGAAAGTAAACCATTCGGTTCCAAGGGATTGGAGGTAAAGTATAGGTTCTGTCTGGAACAAGGGGAAACTCCTGATTTAATGTTTACCGGAAGACATATATCCAGCCCTATTCAGAAAGCAGGGAAACTGTAAAAAGTTTATGTTGAGTTTGGTAATTGTTGAGTTCGTCAACTATGCTTATTCTGGAGATTTATGTTAAGTTTGGTATTTGGTGAAGTTATATTTCTGAGTTTGTAATTATTTTGAGCTGAAGTCTCTGTCCAGGGTTGGCATCATATTACTATTACGGCTCTGCGGACCCCGGGAGCTCCAGCTTAAAATCATTGATCGAAAACTTCTTTTCAGGGCACCTTTCCTGGCATCTCCTGCAGGCAGTGCCAAGGCATCTCGCAGTATTGATCCTGAAACTTTCGTTTTTCCTTGAGAGGGCTTCTTCCGGGCACCCCTTCACGCAAGTATCACAGCCACTGCACCGGATCGTGGCAATTAAACCGCATTTTGGCTCCATGATCTCCAGGCTTTTTCCAAGTTCCCGGATGTCCCTTTCGTATTTTCTTTCAATAATGCTTTCCTGCAGTTTTTTCGGGATTGGCCGGATTCCTGACCTTTCAAGGTTTGTGTTGTATTTTTCAAGGGGCATCCCTTCATTCCAGAGGGCTATCTCCTGGATGTAGATGGCTGCAAAGGTCGGGGAGGAGGCAAACATGATGTGGTTTGCAAGGATCGATTTCTTCATTTCATTGAGGCAGGAGAGGTAGTCGGGATCAAGGGCCAGGTCCTTTGCAAGTTCCAGGGAGGTGTTTCCGCACTGGACAATCCTTTTCGGAGTTGCAGGCACAATGCCTGTTACCTGTGCCTTATGAGGGTCAACGTAGGTCCCGCTGGCTCCGCACATGTACATTGTTTCCAGGTCTTCGTATGTTATTCCTGCTTCGTGCATCAGGGTCAGGTGGCCTGCTCTCAGGGCTCCGAAGGCTTTTCCGGCTTCAATCACATCCTCTTCCGTAAACGTTATCCCCTTTCCCACCCGGATTCTGCCGCCTTCAATATGAGGAGGCTTTATTATGCCGGTTACAAGGCCTGCGTACATAAGAGCGATCACACCTGTGCCGGTGATCCCCTTTACAGGGTATCCCGAGGTTTTGAAGGTCCCTTCTCGCAGGTTGATTTTAGGCCCTTCCACAAGCCTGAGCTTTTCATCAAGGGCAAGGGTCTGCCAGCCCCCTGCGGAAAGCCGCATATCGGCAATTGCTCCGGGGGTTGCCAGCATACCTTTGCTTATCTGCTGTCCTTCCATGGCCGGGCCCGCAGCCGCCGACCCTGTAAAGATCTTATCGTCCACTTTCAGGGCCATCTCGGCATTGGTCCCGTAATCCGTAACCATGCAGGTTTCGGAGGAATCCAGAAACCCCGTCTTTATCATCATGGCAAGGGCATCGGCTCCGATTTCATGCCTTATCGAAGGCGGGATAATCACATCAACATCTATGGAAAGCCCTATTTCATTTCCTGAAACGATATGTCCGTCCCTTTCCGGAGACTTTACGTGCATTTTTTCAAGGGCGTTTTTTCCCGCAAATGCAAGGTCCCGGATTTCGATTCCTTCTAACAGCGACAGCTGGATCGGATTTCCACAAACGGCTATGCGCTTGAGGTTTCCGGGTTTAAGGCTTTTTATCAGGGAGTTTACGGCTGAAACGAGAATTTCATGGGCTGTGTCCTGCCCGTAACTGATCGCAAAGTCCATATGGTCAACAACATTTGCACCCGGAAGAGGGTTTCTGGATAAAATTGCAGTCCTCAGGACGGAATGGTCCTTAAGGTCCAGGAGCTGCGCTCTGATTCCGCTGGTGCCTATATCGATATTTATAGCCTGATCCATGTTTTATCCCAGGGTTTTGTTAAAGGAGGTAAAGATTGGAAAAAAGAATAAAGTAAAAAAGGAAAAAGGAAAAAATAAAACTGGAAAGTTAAAGTAAAATCAGTGAAGGTCCTTGCGGACTTCTTCCCAGCTCTTTCCTGCACAGATCTGTTTTGCGATTTTTACCGCGTCAAGCGGAGTTTTTCCATATACTGAGTTGCCAAAGGTCTCGACGAAGTGACTGTCCACAGCAGCTCCGCCGCAGGCGACAGGGACGCCTTCGGATTCCAGGGCTTCTGCGAGGGCTTTAAGGCCTCCTTTGGTCGTGCTCATGAGGGTTGTTCCGGTAACAAGGTCGGCTTTTTCCGCCTTTACGGCTTCGACGACTGCTTCCACCGTTATGTCTCTTCCGAGGTCGATGACGTCAAACCCGTTCGCCCTCAGAATGGCTGCCACTATATTCTTGCCTATGTCATGCAGGTCTCCCACAATAACAAGGGATACCACCTTCCCCTGGGAGGGGATGTCTCCGATCTTTTCCTGACAGAGTTCCACACCTCCGAGGAGTGCTTCATTTGCCAGCAGGATTTCCGGGACATAGCTTTCTCCTATGTCGTAAAGCTCACACACGGTCTGGATGCCGTGCATAAGGGCGTTTAAAACCAGGTCTGTCGGATCTCTTCCTTTTTCAAGGAGGCCAGCTGTGAGTTTTGCAGCTTCTGTCCTGTTTCCTGCGATCACCGCATCTGCCACGGCTGCATAGTCGGGGTCCTTTGGCCGGTTCTTTTCCTTTATCTGGTCGGCGGTGGTCACTTCTTTGTTCCCGTCTCCGAGGTCTACCCCGAGGCCGATCATGATCCCTTCATCAATGAGTTTTTTAAACTTCGCAGGCTCTTTTTCTTTAAGCTCGAAGATCTTCTGGACTGCGAGGTCGATATGCCTGATCATTCCTGCACTCCTCCGAGGACGTTTTCTTTCATGTTCCTTCCGATACCGACTCCTATCTGCCTTACGAGGTCTTCCACATCATCGTATTTCGGGATCGGAGTCTCCTTGCAGGCCCTGACATAGGCCCTGAGGTTTTCAAGGGAAGTCCCGAATGAGACGTCACATGCCGTCCCGACAATATCGGTTCCCTGCAGGATACATTCCCTGGTCCTGTTGTAGACCTGTTCCGGGGTGCCGTTTGGCATCAGGTCGATAACGTCCAGGCTTCCGAGGATAGACATCTCGTTGCCCATTACCTGTCGGCAGTACCAGACTGGCACGGCATCAAAGGAGAAGCAGTCGATTCCACTCTGCTTTATGTAAGGCAGGAGTTTGCTGGTATCTCCGCAGATGTGCAGGATCTGGGGGCAGCTGATCTCCCTTGCCATCCTTTTGTGGGCAGGGAGCACGAATTCTTTGTAAGTTTCCCCCGAAATCAGGTCTCCTGAAGCCGATGGGTCGGCAGGGAAAAGGATATGTGCCCCGTAAGCGGTCTGCAGCCTTCCGTAGGCTATTACGAAGTCCGTGGCAGCCTCAATGAAAGCATGGGCTTTTTCCGGATCGGTCTTTGTCCACCTTACCAGGTTTTCAACGCCTGCTATGTGGCCGGCTACCGTAAAGGGGGCTGTAAGTACGGGGATGATAGGGAGCATGCCTTCGTAGCGCTTCCTCAGTTCGTCGATTGCTCCGAGCACGACCGGAATTCTTCCGGTTTCTTCCAGGTTGTCGGGCCAGGTTATGTCGGCAGGGTCCGTATAAGCAGGGCCGGTTACGGGAGGCCTGTCCGGCTTGTCCCAGTCAAGTTTGCATCCAAGAACTTCCGCTTCCAGGGAAATGTCAAATTGAGGGCGTGCAGCCTCAATGCCGCAGACTTCATATGGGGCGGCTGCAAGGTCTGCCATCATTTTACTGTCAAAGTGGGCTTTTGGCCAGGATGCATTGCAGATCTGCATCAGTTCTGCCGTGGTCTGAGCCAGGGGATTTGCAGGAGGTACGTAGTCAACCCTACCTCCAAGCACTGCTGCCAGAGCTCTTCGGGTTGGAGTCATTTCGCTTACCATGTTCTATGTCTCCTTTTCCATTTTTAAATATAATTTAATCGTTATGTCCCACAACCAGAGTGTCAACTAATGCTTTTTTCTTTTAATGAATGCGTTTTTTTGAATGGCACCCATAAGGTTAAGGAGTAGTGACCTGCTGTCAGGTAGGAGCTTGAAATGTTCCGTTTTTACGATTCCTTTTGCCAGTTCCTTTTCCGTATCCCGGAAAAGCATACAAAAATTCATTCTGGTTTTTGCAAAAGTTCGCAGTTCTTACGTTGACATTCATTAATATGCACATTTGAATACTTAACTGGATACAGTTAGCATAATAAGGAAAAATTTATATACTTCTAAAATTTATGTCAACACTTGGTATTTTTAAATTGTCTATTTATTCATTGGCAGGCTTCAAGTACCCCATTCCAGGTTCATTCTCATTATTCTATATCCACTCTCATTAATCGTCCTTATCCAGTATTACTCGTTTTTTTGTATGTGATATTTATTAAATTATGAAAAAAATATTTATTGTTGTGACAGCAATTATATGATTGTTTATCATTATTGGAATCCGGAATTTCATTGAAGTGCAATTCATTCCACAAGAACCGAGGTCAATTGCTTGAAGCTGAACCAGATAGACGACACCCGAAAGAAAAGAGCAGTCATCATTTTCCTTGCCGCTATTCTTTTCATCTCAATTAAGGGGTTTTTGTCTCCTGTGGTAGGTGTTGGTTTTGTCCTTCAAAAAGAAGTGGTCGGAGTTGAAGGGGAAGAAAGGACTATCATCTTCCAGAGCGGCCCTGAAGGGGTCTCGGTTCAGGATGCAGCCTGCGGACAGCTGCTTTCTGAAGGCTCCGAAAACCTCCAGATCAACGAGTCCGTGGAAGCCGAACTTAAAACCATGTATCCGGAAATCGAGTACATTGTCCGAATGCGGCTCTGTGTTGAAGACGAAGTCCGGGAATACAGAGCAAGCAGGGAGGACTTCAACAGGCTGGATATAGGCAGGGTGGCCAAGTTCAGGGTTTATCGCTCCGAAAGGGACGTTATTGAGAAGATCGTTGAAATGTAAGCTCTGCAGCCGGAGCCTGCTGTCAAAGTATCTTTTAGATTTGTTTCCCTGTACTTTTCTGTTCTTTTCCCGTTTTTTCTTTTCTGATTCTCTTCCGGTTCTTTTTCGTTTTTCTCTTTCACGGAAAATTTTGCTCCTTCTGTTTTATATCCCGTGACATATAATTTTCCTATTCGGTATATCCCGGAAATTCAATATCCCGGCATATGATATTTCCGGTATATGAAATCTTGAGGGGGTTAAATGAATTTCATGAAAACACTATTCTTGTTTTTGCTTGTAGCATGTCTGCTCGGCGTTTCAGGCTGCACGGATTCGGAGGATTCCGGACCTGACGTCCCTGAACCGGATTCTCCTGAACCCGATCCCGATGTCCCAACTGTTCCCAAAGCTTCCGGGAGCGCTTCAACTGACACCCGAAATGAAACCGTTAACATCACAAGTGAGGGGCAGACCTATCCTGCTTATACTGCTGTTCCGGCGGCAGAGGGTAAATACCCGGCTGTGGTGCTGATCCATTCCTTTAATGGCTTTGAGCCCGGATACCAGGAGATTGTGGACAGGATGGCAGCAGACGGGTTTGTAGTGGTCGCTCCGCAGTGGCAGACCTATGCTCGCTCTCCTCCTGATTCAGAGGTAGAAGCCCTTGTCAGAAACAGCGTAAGTTACCTTGAGGGCAGGGACGATGTTGATCCGGAAAAACTGGGCCTTACCGGCTTTTGTGCGGGCGGCAGGTATACCATGCTTTTCCTGCCCCGGATCGAAGAGTTCAATTCAGGGGTTGCCTGGTATGGTTTTCCTTACTCAGGCGGGACTGAGACCCGGCCGGAAGCACCTGCAAACCTGACAGCCCAGCTTGAAGCTCCTATCCTTGTCATCCACGGGACTCGCGACCAGGCAAGCAATGTCTCGGATATCTATCGGTACGCCGGCGAGCTGGATGCAGCGGACAAATACTTCGAACTGAAGGTTTACCAGGGAGAACCTCACGGCTTCATGATCGAAGACGGAGAACTTTCTGAAAGCTTCGTTGCACAGGACGCATATGAGGAGATGACAGATTTCTTTAACAGGACGCTGAATTCCGGGACAATGGAAAATTCATCTCAGTAACCTGAGAGTAGTAACCTGAGAGCAGTAACCTGAGAGGAAATTATCAATCTCATCAACTCATTTTATTTTTATAAAAATAATAATTAATAATTCATTCAATTTTTTTGTATTCCTTAATCATCAGGATAAGCAGCATAAATACGATCTAAATTCTGTTTTGTCTTTTTTTCAGGTGTATATATTAATTATCCATCTATTTATATAATAGAATGAGAATATACGGGGTGAAGGCACCATATCGCTAGAATCTCTCTGGCTGGAGTTCTTTCCGATCATGGTTTCCATAACATCATTCATTAAAAATACACCGTTAATAAACACACTATTAATGGTACAGAATAGAAATTCATGGTAGATTTATGGTAAATACAATTTCTCACATTGGAATCGGTTTGCTTCTTGCCTACGCTCTGGGTTTAAAAGGGAGAAAAAGGCTTGGTCTGGTTCTCCTTTCTATAATCCCTGACCTGGACTACTTCAGCTATTCGCTCTTTACGCTCATCAGCGGAAGCGTAAGTCACGAGGCGCGAAACCAGCTTTTCTATTTGCTGGGACACAGGGAGTTTACGCATTCGGTTTTTTTCGCTTTTATTATCGCACTTCTGATCTGGCTCAGAACTAAAGATCGGGCTTTTGCATTCGGAGGGTTTCAGGCGCTTTTCCTGCACATCCTCCTGGATTATACTACGATCGCTAAAATGCGCCCCTTCTATCCGTTCAGCACAAACGAGTCCGCCCTTAGAGCCATTTATCCCTTCGACCCCGTGATAAATATCCTTCCTCTGCTGCCTGTCTTCATCGTAGCTGCGGAATATATGAAAAACAGGGGCAAATGGAGTCTCGAAATCAAAGATAGATGGAAAATCAAAAGCACGGGGAGATGGCCTTTCGAAGGCAAGGACAGCTGGAGCATTAAAAACAGAGACATATTGAATCGAAAATTAAGCGGGCTGAAAAAATTAAATGGGCTAAAAGGGTTCCATGGTTTTGTAAACAGGAATGAAGGCAAATTCTATGCCTCTTTTATTATAATCCTCCTTGTCTGGACCACAGTGTTCCCTGTTGCAAAAGTCTTCCTGACAGACCGCATCTCCAGAGCAGAAGGGACCGAGATCAGTTACAACGACACCTACCCGATATCGATTGGCAAATTCCTGGCAGCATATTCGTATGATGATACCCGGTATAAACTTCTTGAAGTCAGCTACTGGTCAGGAGTTGAAAAAAGCTTTTACGTCGAGAAGGTTAACGTGAGGGGTGATGTCCCGGACGCCTCCGCCTATGCCGAAAGAGCCGGGAAGCTCTACAGTAATTCAGTGCCTCAGGCGATCGACTATCCTGTTTATTCGATTTCCGAAAAAGATGGGGCTGTAACCGTAATTTTGAGCGATGCCAGAAACCCTTATGTTAAAAAATGGCCTTATTTTGATACGGTTTACAGGTTTGTTTTTGACAGGGAAAGCGGAGAATACGAGGTATATGAGAGCCACTACGGGAGAACCGAAAAAAAGCTTGAAAATAACTATTTCGAGTGATTCCAGGGACGAGATTCCAGGGACGAGATTCCTGGGAATTAAATTTCAGGTAAAAAGATTCCAGAAATAAGACCAGGGGAAGCAAAAACCGTTTCAAGAAAAATGGTGTCATTTCCGATTACTTCTCATCCAAAAAAGTGTAATCGGAAAACATAACTATGCTTAAACAACATAATTATGCTGAATTATACTGAATTATGCTGAATTATGCTGAAAAATAATTTTTCGATTATTATGTCGAAAAATATCTTTCCGATTTATTTCTGAACCTTTTTAAAGTACTTGTCGAGTTCTTCCCAGTCGATTATATTCCAGAATCCTTCTATGAATTTGCCCCTATCATTCTTGTAATCAATGTAGTAGGCATGTTCCCAGACATCCAGGTCCATAATGATCGGGAAATCAGGCACAAGATTTACATTATGCTTTTCTATCTGCATGATCCCAAGCCTTTTGGTGTCATTGCAGAAAGTTAAGGCTGCCCAGCCGGAACCTTCGACACTCGATGCGACCTGGGAAAATTCTTTTTTAAACCTTTCAAAATTTCCGAAATCTTCCTTAATCGCATCAGCTAATTCGCCGACAGGCTCTTTGCTTGCGTTGCTTGCAGGAGTCATCTCCCACCAGAAGTAACCGTGAAGGACGTGCCCGCCCAGATTGAAAGACAGGGCTTTTGCAGTAGTCTTATAATCAAAATCCGTGCCTTCCTTCCTGGCTTTGTCCATCATTTCCAGAAGGGCGTTAGTGTTGTTTACATAACCCTGATGGTGTTTGTCGTGGTGTATGCGCAGTTGTTCTTCGGAAATATAAGGTGCCAGGTCTGCATAACCATATTTCAATGGTGGTAATTTGTACAATTCTTTAGCCATATTATTCTACCCTCTTCACAATCAATTGGTTTCGCAAAATTTGTTCCGGAATCTGAATAGAATCTATACTTTCCAGTCAGGGTATTCCATTACAAATCCTGCCTGCTAACCAATTTTCCCCTTAACTATGTTAACAGAAATTTGTTTTTCAAATAAATCCGTCTCAAACTACTCTGTTGTATTATGTCTTCAAATACATATTAAATCGCCATATGGCAATTTAAATGCAGAACCATATGGCAATTTTAAATGCAGAATATAGTTATACATCGCATCTATTATAAAGATAAAAGATGCAAACTATGAGATATTTTTGTAGAAATTTATTCCGGATATTCAACAAGATATTTGTGCTTTATCAAAAGTAAAAACGAAAATCAATTCCGGGACAAAACAAATGGTAAACACAGTCTCTCATCTTGGAATCGGCCTTCTGATCGCTCTGGCTCTCGGCTTCAAAGGAAAAAAGCGAGGCACTCTGGCATTTCTGGCAATCCTGCCGGACCTGGACATCATCCCATACATCCTGTTTGCCCTCGTCAGCGATAGCGTAAGCCATGAGGCTCGAAACCAGCTTTTTTATCTGCTGGGCCACAGGGAGTTCATGCATTCCATCCTTTTCATCCTGATTGTCACGCTTTTTATCTGGCTGAAAACAAAAGACCGCCGGTTTACAGCCGCCGGGTTTGCAGCCATTTTTCTCCACAGCTACCTTGATTATGCCACCAGCTGGAAAATGCGCCCCTTTTACCCTTTCAGCACCGAGACGTCCATCATGGGAGCAGTTTACTTCTTCGACCCCCTGGTAAACCTCCTTCCTCTGCTGCCCCTCTTTGTCTTATTTGTCGGGTATATAAAAAGAAAGGGCAGATGGAACGGAAAGTTCAACAGCTTCTGTACCTTTTTCACCGAAAACCGGAGCAAATTCTATAGAACCCTTCTGGTTGTGCTTCTGGTCTGGCTTACAGTGCTGCCGGTGGCAAAAATATTCCTTGTGAATTATATTTCCGACGCCGAGGGGACAAAAATCAGCTATCAGGAAACTTACCCTTCCTCGCCCGGAAAGTTCCTTACCGCATATTCCTATAACTCCACCCACTACAAGATTATGGAAGTCAGCTACTGGGCAGGGATCGAAAGAAGAGGTTATATCGAAAAAATCAACGTGACCGGCGACGTCCCCGACGCCTCCGCCTACGCCGAAAGAGCCGGAAAACTTTACAGCACAGCCGTTCCTCAGGAAATCGATTATCCTGTCTACAGCGTCTCGGAGGAAAACGGCTCGGTAACTGTCATGCTGAGCGATGCGAGAAACCCGTATGTCGAATACTGGGCTTATTTCAAAACAGTTTACAGGTTCGTTTTTGATACGGAGAGCGGAGAGTATGAGGCGTATGCGAGTATGCAGGAGGAAGATGAGGAGGAGAAATTGGGGGATAACTGGTTTGGGTGAGATCACGATATTCGATGTTATTCCAGATCTTGATTTAGTTTTGGAATCTTTTCTTTTTTCTTTTTTCGCACTTCACCGCCTGCTCCGCAGGCGTATGGCTGCCCTGTTTTTAAGAATCATTGAAACTCAAACCGGCCTGAATTACGAAAAATCTGTAACATTCTACCCTCAGGTACCACGTTATAGAAGATATTTCAAAAATAGTTTGTTTTCTGGAAAACTTTATCTAGTGCACCAACATTTAAAATAATGTGGTGGTGTTGTTGTGAATTATTTTACGGTATTTACGGATGTATTGCTGAAACCTTCAGAGTTTTTCAAAAAAATGCCTCGTGAGGATAATTTACTCCATTCTTTGATTTTCAGCGTAATGTTTCTGTTACTTACTGTGTTAACTGGGCATTTTTTTAATAGTATCTATCTAAATAAATATTTTGAAGTTCCCGGCCCTGTCCTTATCACCGAATTTTTGCAAATTTTCTTATTTTATATATTTGTCTCAATAGGATTTATTTTGTCTTTTAAACTTCTGGGAGGCAAAGAAAATTATAGGGATACTTTTAAAATAATTGCTTACTCATACGCTGCATTACCTTTCCAATTTATTCCCTTTTTTCTGATGGGGCCAATAGCCAGTATTTACTGGGTACATATTTGCACTCGAGGCGGCCAGTTTGTTCATAACATAGGCTATTGGAAGTCGTGCCTTATTGTATTGATAGGATCATTCATCCTGCCTCTGCTGCTTCTCTGCATAATAATTTACATTGTATCCGCTCTGTAAAACCGGAAATGTCATGCAATTTGTCACTCCTGCGGAAGCTGTATGATTTTTCTCATAAATTACTGGCCAGAGGGAAATGACCAGAATTCAGATGTCCATTTTTAAACTTTACATTGCTATTTTACATCTATTTATAAACCATTGTAAAATGTCAGCGAAAGCCTATATCTATTCAAAAAAGCGGGTTTAGAGGGTTAGTTACTGAAAATCATAAGCAGAAGAATAGCTTTCAAATACACTCCCCCTTTATATAACCACAGAGTAATCATAAACAATTTCTGCTAAAAAAAGAAATATATTCTATAGTAAAGATAATTGAAAATTGTATCAACGGATTAGTATTAAGAAGAATATATTCTAGGTATCTTATATAATTAGGAGTAATTATATAATTCTAATCATTGACTTTTGAGATCTTGACACCGGGCATCTCAAAATGAAATGAGCAATACTTGAAGAAATACAGGTCGTGGGAGTAGGATTGAAAATCATAGGCAACGGCAGACGTGCCTGTTTTGCAGAATTTGATCAATAACTACCTCATTACCACAAAGAAAGACTCCAAAGATAAACAAGCCTCCCTCCCCTCCTGAACGAAAGTCCGCCGCCGGAAACAAATCCCCAAAAATCTTCATTCCGGCAGCAGTTTGAGTGAAGGATTATTTTCCTTCACCCATATTTCATTTTTAGTTTTCTTCTTTCTCTTCTACCTCGTCTTCTTCAACTTCCTCTTTTTCTTCAACGTCTTCGACGTCTTCAAGTTCTTCAAAGTCTTCGAGTTCTTCGACGTCTTCGCCTTCGTCCTCTGAATCTTCTGCCATCTCGCCTGCTTGTTCTGCTTTTCTGGCTCTGAGGTTTGTCAGTTTCAGCTTTCTTTCGTCTTCGTCTTCGGCTTTGATCCTGGCCATCCCTACGACTTTGTCCCCTGGCTTTATGTTCATTATTCTTACGCCCTGGGTGTTTCTGCCCTGGACAGAGATGCCTTTTGCCGGGATGCGGATGATGATGCCTTCTGCGCTCGTGAACATCAGTTCATCATCTTCAGCTACGGATTCGACGTTGGAGACCGGGCCGTTCCTGAGGTTTGTGACGATTGTAATCACACCTTTTCCACCGCGGCGGTGCGCGGGGTACTGGGAGTATTCCGTCCTTTTCCCAAAGCCTTTTTCGGTTACTGTCAGGAGGGTTGTGGTCTCGTCGACCAGGTCCATGCTGACTACTTCGTCGTCAGGACCGTCAAGGGTCATGCCGCGGACTCCTCTTGCAGTTCTGCCCATCGGGCGGACGTTTTCCTCGGAGAAGCGGATGGCTTTGCCTTTCTTCGAGACCATCACAATTTCCTGCTTTCCTTCCGTAAGGAGGACTTTCACAAGCTCGTCACCTTCGTCCAGGCTGACTGCGATGATACCGGCTTTCCGGGGGTTCCTGAACTCAGAGAGCGGGGTCTTCTTGATCGTGCCTGCCCTTGTTGCCATAAGGAGGTATCTGTCTTCGGCAAACTCTTTTGCAGGGATCATTGCATTGACCATTTCGCCTTCCTGAAGCTCAAGAAGGTTTACTATGGCTTTGCCTCTCGACTGGCGGGAACCTTCGGGGATCTCGTAGACCTTCTGCCAGTAGAGCCTGCCACGGTTTGTAAAGAAGAGGATATAGTTGTGGGTTGAAGAAATGAAGAGGTTTTCCACAAAGTCTTCTTCCTTCGTTTCCATGCCGATAATCCCCCTGCCTCCACGGCGCTGCATGGTATAGGTGTCAAGAGGAATGCGCTTAATGTAGCCACTGCTTGTGATTGTGACCACAACATCTTCTTCCGGGATCAGGTCTTCATCAGTCACATCTTCTGTGTACTGCACAATCTTTGTCCTGCGGGCGTCCCCGTACTTTCCCCTGATCTCAAGGAGTTCAGTCCTGATAATCTCGTACTTGAGCTCATCGCTTTCCAGGATCTTCCTGAGTTCGGCGATCACTTTTACGAGGCTTTCCAGTTCCTCAAGGATTTTCTGGGTCTCAAGCCCTGTCAGGCGCTGCAGGCGCATATCCAGGATAGCCTTTGCCTGGACCTCATCAAGGGCAAAGTCATTTATTAAGCCCTGCTTCGCTTCATCGCCGTTTGCAGAGCCCTTAATCAGGGCAACCACTTCATCTATGTTGTCAAGGGCAATCCTTAACCCTTCAAGGAGATGGGCTCTTTCCTCGCTCTTCCTGAGGTCGTAAAGCGTCCGCTTCTGGATGATTTCCATCCTGTAGGTCAGGTAGATCTCCAGAAGTTGTTTCAGGTTTAGCTCTTTGGGCTTTCCGTCCACAAGGGCAAGGTTGATTACCCCAAAACTGGTCTCCATCTGGGTGTGCTTGTAGAGCTGGTTTAAGATAACATTGGCATTTGCGCCCCTTGAAAGCTCGACTACAACCCTTATTCCGTCCCTGTCAGACTCATCCCGCAGGTCGGAAATTCCGACAATTACCTTTTCCCTGGCAAGCTGGGCAATGTTTTCAATCAGCCTCGACTTGTTCACCTGGTAAGGGAGTTCGGTTACTATAATCTGCTGCCTGTCTTTTTTAAGCTCCTGAATTTCAGCAACTGCCCTGATCTTTATCGGCCCTCTTCCTGTTGTGAATGCAGACCTTATGCCTGCTGTCCCGAGGATATGCGCACCTGTAGGAAAGTCCGGACCCTTTACCACTGTCATCAGTTCCGAAACTGATGTTTCCGGGTTTTCAATAAGCATCAGGGTCCCGTCAATGACTTCTCTCAAGTTGTGGGGCGCCATGTTCGTTGCCATTCCGACGGCAATTCCGGTTGACCCGTTGATAAGGAGGTTTGGAAGCTTTGCAGGGAGGACTTCCGGCTCTTCCAGGGACCCGTCATAGTTAGGCCTGAAGGGCACTGTCTCTTTATCAATGTCAGCCAGCATCTCCTCTGCAATCCTGTCCATACGGACTTCGGTATATCGCATGGCTGCAGCCGAGTCTCCGTCAATGGATCCGAAGTTTCCCTGCCCGTCAATTAAAGGATAACGGAGTGAGAAAGTCTGCACCATCCGCACGATACTGTCATAAACGGCAGTGTCTCCATGCGGGTGGTACTTACCAAGTACGTCTCCCACAATACGCGCAGACTTTTTGTAAGACTTATCGTGGGTAATCCCTGCCTCTTTCATGGAAAAAAGAATCCTGCGGTGGACAGGCTTTAAGCCGTCACGGGCATCGGGGAGAGCCCTTCCGACGATTACGCTCATGGCATAGTTAATGTAGGAGCGTTTCATCTCGTCTTCGATAAGGATGGATGTGACTCCTGTCCGTTCGGGTTCTTCATCCGGCTCTTCGGGGGCAGGGTCGGCTCCGTTTTCCTGCTCTTCTAATCCGGGTTTTTCATCCGGTTCTCCGGATGTAAGGCTGGATACCTCTTCTTCTACTTCAGGGTCTTCATCCATTCCTTCCGGAATAAGGCTTGTCTGGTAAGATTTTTTCAATTCTGCTTCTGATTTATTTTCGTCTTCACGTTCTGCCATTTTTCGCCACCTCAGATGTCCAGCTCCACAACTTCTTTTGCGTGCGTTTCGATGAAGTTCCTGCGCGGCTCAACCTCGTCTCCCATAAGGATACGGAAGATATCGTCAGCGCGGATTGCATCTTCCAGAGTGACCTGCAAAAGAGTCCGGCTCTCAGGGTTCATAGTGGTTTCCCAGAGCTGTTCGGGGTTCATTTCTCCAAGACCTTTGTAACGCTGGATGGCGAGTCCTTTTTCCCCGATTTCCTTTATCTTTTCGTCCAGCTCTTTGTCAGAATACACGTAGTAATCCGCCTTTCCTTTCTTTACACGGTAAAGAGGCGGCTGGGCGATGTACACATACCCTGCATCAATCAGGGGCCGCATATAGCGGAATAACATCGTAAGGAGAAGAGTTCTGATATGCGCTCCGTCTACATCGGCATCAGTCATGATAATGACCTTGTGGTAGCGGGCGTTTTCCAGGGAGAAATCCTCGCTGACCCCAGTCCCTATAGCTGTAACCAGAGAAACAATCTCGTTGTTTTTCAGAATCTTTGCAAGCCTTGATTTCTCTACGTTAAGGATCTTGCCCCTGAGAGGTAGAATTGCCTGGAAACCCCGGTCCCTACCCTGTTTAGCCGAACCACCTGCAGATTCCCCTTCCACGATATAAATCTCACAGGCTGCAGGGTTCTTCTCAGAGCAGTCTGCAAGCTTTCCGGGCAGGGTGCTAACCTCGAGTGCGCTCTTTCTGCGGGTGAGTTCCCTTGCTTTTTTTGCAGCTTCCCTGGCTCTCTGGGCAAGGAGGGCTTTTTCAAGGATGATGTTTGCAACCTTAGGGTTTTCCTCAAAATATTCCGCAAGCCCGTCTGTTACAAGGGAGTCAACTATCCCTTTGACGTCACTGTTTCCAAGCCTTGTCTTGGTCTGCCCCTCGAACTGGGGTTCCATAAGCTTGACGCTGATGATTGCGGTCAGTCCTTCCCTTACATCATCGCCTGTGAGCTTTGCGTCTTCTTTGGAGAGCTTGTTGGCTTTTATATAATCGTTTGCTACCCTTGTCAGGGCTGTCTTGAAACCGATTATATGAGTTCCGCCTTCATGGGTGTTGATATTGTTTGCAAAAGAGTACACGTTTTCAGTGTAGCTGTTCGTATATTGCATCGCAATTTCTACGACCATATCATCTCTTTGCCGTTCGAAATAGATCGGTTTTTCGTGGAGGGATTGCTTTTTCTTGTTCAGGTAATTCACGAATTCCACGATTCCCCCTTCATAAGCGAAAGTCTCTGCCTCCCCTTCCGGGCTTCTTAAATCCCTCAAGCTAATTGTTAGACCCCGATTAAGGAAAGCAAGTTCTCTTAACCTGTTTGAGAGAATATCATATTGGAAATCCGTGGTTTCGAAAATTTTTGAGTCTGGCTTAAAAGTGGTTTTTGTCCCCCGAATGTCTGAAGTCCCTATTTCCTGAACATCAGCCTCCGGCTTTCCACGGATATAGCGCTGGAAATACTTCTTTCCATCTCTGCTCACTTCTACTTCCAGCAATTCCGAAAGGGCGTTTACAACAGAAACTCCTACTCCATGCAGTCCCCCGGAAACTTTGTAGGTATTCTTATCAAATTTTCCTCCGGCATGCAGAACGGTCATAACGACTTCAAGGGCCGATTTCTTGTGAAATGGATGGGGGTCGATGGGGATACCTCTTCCATTGTCCAGGACCGTCACGCTTCCGTCGGGATTGATCGTGACATCTACCCTGGTACAGAAACCTGCAAGGGCTTCATCAATACTGTTGTCTACAACTTCATAGACTAGGTGGTGGAGCCCACGGCCATCCGTGCTCCCTATGTACATGCTGGGACGTTTTCGGACAGCTTCCAGGCCTTCGAGTACCTGGATGTGCGAAGCGTCATAAACCTGTTTATCACTCATTTTGGTTTATTCTCCATAAAAATCTGGTAAAATTATTTATTTGAAATCTCATGACATGTTATACATTTTTTAAAACTCGCAGGGAAAAATCTGTTCAAAATAGAACCTTAGAAATCATGTCAATTCACTAAGCCTTCGCTTTTTATCGTGATATTTTTATATTTAATATTTATGTTTCTACCATGAAACAAATTCAATATGCGCTCATACATTTTAAGTCTTTAGATCAGCCGCATATTTCACCTGATTTTTCTTTCCTGATTCCCTCTGAAGAGACAATTTTTAGCATAATTTTACGTCCAGATATGCCCTTTTCAGACTAATTTTTTAATATGTCTTTGGTTTAAATAAATATTTGCTGTTCCACAGGGAAAAATTTACTTTTTCCGGGTAGTCAGGGCATAACTTGCGGCATTTCAAAAGTCTCGAAAAGTATTTTTGGAACAGAGGTCCGGTTCTTTTTTCCTGAACATATCAGGCACGTAAATGGCCTGTGATCCGGCAGAAACAATCCCTTGAATGTATACATTGGTATATATTAATTATTTTATGATGCAAACCACGGGTCTTCCACCGATAAGCGGTTGATACTTTGATCCTCGATTTTACCGTCGCCTCTCCGATTGTACTTTTATTTCCAGAAACCCACAGGTTCCGGCCAGCGCAAAGTGCGGGACAATGCAAACTGAAAGATGTCATTAAGGTATCCACGTTAATAATATCAACCGATTAACTTCGAACCACCACAATCAGCTACAGCTTTTTGAACAGCCGGCCTGCCGTATTTCTGCTGGAGTGTTTTTCAGGCGTGTTTTTCAGACTTCCGCTTTTATCCCTTGCCAGCAGTCTTTTCAAGATGAAATAAGCAGGATTCCCGTCACTTCAGTGGCGGGTAGTTGATATCATTCACAGTCTTAGCGATGATTCAGTTCTCTGTTATCAATCTCCGGCATCATTCAGTCTCCGGTGTTATTCAATCTCCGGTGTTATTCAGTCCTCTTTACTGCTATTCCACCCGATTTCTCTCAAGCCATGCCCAGTTCTTTCAGCCGGTTAGGAAGGTATACTTCGGTTACGAAATCCAGACCTTTTCCTGCGAAAGCCTGCTGTTCAGCCTTCTTGCCTATATCGAGCTGGAGCTTTATCTGCTCTTTCCAGTAATCAGACTCAAAGCGGGGGTCGGAAAGTTCACTCCGGAGCGCACTTATGTCCTGCTCGGTGAGCTTGTCAGTTGAAAGTTCATATTCCACGATATCCGAAGGCTGAAGCCCCAGGAATTTGGCTGCCGGGGTTGCCATGAATTCCGAAAGGTGAGCGCTTTTTATGGCTCCGTAGGCAACAGATGCGTAGATCCTGTAAGACCAGGGGTCACCGTCAGTAAAAACTGCTACAGGGATCCCCAGTTCCTCGTTCATGCGCTTGATCATCCGGCGGGTTGATCTTGCAGGCTGGCCCTTCAGGTGGACAAGAATTGCATTATAAGCCTCATCAAACCCGTTTTCCATCAGCCGTGCATACATACCACCGGTCTCTATGGCTATAATCATGCTTGCGTCGTGATTCTTAAACTCGATATTTTCCACATTGAAAGGGATCTGATATCCTCCTTCCCCTACATCCTTCTGGCAGTGGATATTACGCACTCCGCGCTTTGTCTGTTCCGAGATCTCAATCGGCCCGAACATAGTAGCCCCGTCTTCTTCAGGGCGCATGTGGAAATACTCCCTCTGGAGACTGGTCAGGAGTTCCAGGTCTTCGATCAGGCGGTCGCTTTCAGCCTGTTCCTTGAACTTGGCAGCGTCCCAGCCCTCAGATATGTAATAAAGTTCTCGAAGTGTTGAGCCGCGGTTCTGGGCAAGGTGCTCGTTTATGAGAAAATCTGTCGCATAAGTAGTTTTCAGGAGCTGGAATGCCCCTTTTACGGTCTTTGCGCTCCTTTCGCTTTCCCTGTCTCCGTAGACCCAGACTTCACTCTCGTCGGAATATTCTATGTTTGCCTTTGTCCGGCTTGGAAGGCTGACGTTTGGGATGACCTCATCTTCAAACTGGTTGTAGATCTTTTCTGCAAGCTCGAGCAGCCTTTCCTTTGCCAGGGCATCTCCCTGTCTTGTTTTGTCATTTGCTTCTCTTGCCATTTCAAACACCCTTAAAGGCTTTTGCCCCGGTTACCAGTTCTTCTTCAATCCCTTCTACAATCAGTTGAGGAAGCTTTCGGAGTTCTTCTTCGGTTGTAGACTCTATCCTGTAGCTGAGTACTTTTGAAGACCCTGCAGCTGCCGAAATCTCCCAGATATAATCGTAATCATTGCCCATGGTCACAACCTTTGGCTCCGGTTTTGCCCCGTTAATTCCGCAGGGAAGCATTTCATGTACCCTGAAAGAATAAGCTGAGGTCCCGAAATTCTTGACCTTTATAGCCACATCTGCAGTCCCGTCTCCATTGCTTTTAATTTTCCTGTGCACAAGCAGGTTTCCCATGATTTTTGCAACAACGGGATTTATGTCAGGGACGTCCTTTTCCAGGATATTTGCAACTTTTGCTGCCATTTTCGGAAGCACCTTTGTAATGATAATTTCCTTTTCCCTGCGTTTTTTGAGGTTGCTCTGCTTGCTCAGGTAATGCTTGAGTTTTCTCGCAACCTCTTTGGTTGCAAGGTCCACCTCTTCTTTTATTATAGGGATGTCTGCAATCGCATCCTTTGATTCGGAGGTAAAGGGCACGTTAATGGAAGCGACATGGATCAGGAGGAGGACCGGCCCGGTGGGAATCCCACCTCCTGGCTGGTTTAAGCCGTACTGCTTCCACTTGATGTCTTCTACGGCATGTGTGGTCACACAGCCTCCCTGTTGGTAAAGCAGAGGCACACGGTTTGCAAACCGCATGATACTGATCTTATCTTCTTTCGGGAGATTTCCCCCATATGCAAGCCCGACTTCCACTACAAAGGGGTTTCCCGAATATACAGCCGGTTTCCGCGTGCTTGTGGCAATGAAGTCAACGTTTGTTTCTTTCTCAAGCCCCCGATAGATCAGCTCTTCCCCTATTGGGGAAAGACAGTCCGTCGGAGGGGCCATGATCTTTACTTTCTCAAAAGCCTCGATTAGTTTTCTTGCTTCATGGCGGCCCAGAGCGTGGGGGTCGATTTCGGGGTCAAGTCCCGAAGCCTTGCAGATTTCCTCGGCAGTGAGCAGCCCTATCTTGCAAAAAGAGTAGCGTAGAAAAGGGGCAAGCTTCTGGCGCTCCGTGTAATGAAGCATTTTCATAAGAGTGCCCAGTTCGATACCTTCGGGGTGGGGCAGAATTTCTTCTGCGGGATCAGGTATTTTATCCGTAGCCCTTTCAAAGACTTCCTCGTTGCCGTCCGGATCTATAAGAGTTATCCTTGCATGGGGATTTACAATTGCAGTGGCTTTAAGGTATTCATAAATGGACTGCCTTCTTCCTTTTACGTAAGCAGCCTTCATCTCCAGTTCAACCTGGGTCCCATGGGGGCGGAACCAGTCCCTTATCTCATCTATCAGGATATCAGGCTCATTAGTACTGGTATTGATCATGAGCTCGTAATAGTGGGCAGGAGCCGTTGAGCTGGTTTTGGAGAGGATTTTTGTGTGCCTGCCTGCAGTCATCTGGGCATAGAGCACGGCTGCCGAAATTCCTATTCCCTGCTGCCCCCTGCTCTGCTTCAGGGCATGGAACCTTGAACCGTAGAGAAGCTTTGCAAAAACTTTGGGGATCTGTTCTCTTATAATTCCCGGCCCGTTGTCTTCAATAATAACGGTTACGTAGTCCTGGCCTGTCCTCTCAACCTGAACAAGGATATCCGGCAGGATCCCGGCTTCCTCACAGGCATCAAGGGAGTTATCCACGGCTTCTTTTACGGTTGTAATAAGGCTTCGAGGTGCAGAATCAAAACCCAGAATTTGCCTGTTCTTTTCAAAAAATTCTGCTACACTTATGGATTTTTGTTTTTTGGCGAGTTCTTCTGCAATGGGGGTTTCCATGGACTTTTACCTCAGGCTGAAAAATTGATCTGATGCTTAAAATAAATCTGGTTTTTAAATCAAATCCGGTGTTTAAATCAAATCCGGTGCTAAAAGGATATTATGTTATTTCTATCTGGAGAGGTTTTAATACATTTTTCAAGATGAACTAAGCAGGATTCCCGTCACTTCCGTGACGGGTAGTTGACAGCAAGAGAAGCTGTCATAAAGCAGGAGTTCTTACTTAGCAGGAGTTCTTACTTAATAAAAGTGCAAGGTAATAAATATTAGCGCCTGCAAAAAAAGATAACGACTCTTCAGGTTCGTTTCTGCCGGAGTCTCATGCTTTCAGGCGCCGGGGAACTCAGAGTTCCGCACCGATAATTGTCTGGGTTGCGGTTACAGTCTCGCTTTCCCTTATTTTGTCTACCACGGCATTGAGGATGCTCAGATCTTTAACGTCTATAATTACGACAAAGTCGTACTCCCCGAAAACATGGTAGACGTCCTTGATTCCCTCTATAGTCTTCATTTCCCTGTATGCTGCTTTTTCGTAGCCGGGCAGCACGTTTATCATTGTAACTCCTATAACCATGGGTATCAATAAAGAGTAACGGCTGCAAGTTATTTATTTTTATCCGAAGGAGAAATTTTTACAACATAAATTGATAGCCATTAAGACAACCGGATTTATTTCCTTCAACTCTTTTTTCCTGTTATTTTAAGACGAGGTGATTCACCTTCAAGCTTTTGAGCAATTATTAAATGAATCTTTTTCGTATTAAGTTTTGCAAAATAGAAGGTATTGCAATCAACATTGTTAGCGAAATAATTTTGGGATAAAACAGATTATCCTATTTGCACTTTATATTATATAGTCACTTTCTATTTTGCCTGATATTGGTTTTTTAATGCTTTGCAGGCTCATGGCAGGGAGATCGCACGAAGATTGGGTTCATCCTAGCTTTCCCCTACGGGCAGTAAATCACTCAACTTTACACAGTTTACAGGCTTCGCACAAATTGACAACAGAACAAGAAAGTAAAATTTAGCGTTGTTTTTGAATTCAAAACATGGAATACCTGAAAAATAGAGTATATCAATTTCCAAAAAGCTTTATTTTCCAAAAAAGTCTTGTTTTTACCTTTTTCTCAGAGGTCAAATTCTACAAGTAAAATATTAGGATTAATTAGGGTGTAACAGGTAATGAATCAGGAAGCCGTCTCTGAAAACAGGCGACGTTTCATATTAATAGTACGTCCCTTCTCCTGTAAAAAGTTGACCATTTACTGTTGTCCATCCAGCCTGAGGTCCGGACAACTTAATTTCCATGTTTTCCCAATAACTGTTATACAGCCATCCTCCGATCCACCATCCATTACTTCCATGCAGGTAAATGGAAATGCTAACGTTTGCATCCGAGGAGGTATCATAGTGGGCATACATCTTGCTTTCATAATCAAATATCTCAGATGCCGGTGGATAAGGCCTTCTGGTGACATTCTGCGTGAGATTGTATTTGGGCATAAGAACCATTTCATTGCCCAGCGGGTTCATTGTATCTATGGTCTGGTTAGTGAATAAGGTCATGCTAAAAATACTTGGATGCAGAATCTTCTTTGAATCTCTACTTCTAGTAGCGTATTTTGGCTCTATTTTCTCATTATTTATAGAAAGCATTAGTCCGTGCTCCGTATCCACAAGAGCATATTTCCATGAACGATCATAGTCATTGAAATGATTCTCTACGATATCTGTGCCTACGGATGATGTGTTGTTTATCACCGGGAGCGGAAGGTAAAGAGTAACATTGCTCAGGGTCGAGTCTGTAGTTAACTCGATATAGTAATCATAACTGCTAATGTGATTCCTATCATAAATTCTCTGCTTCTGGTCTTGCCACCAGAAAGACAGCAATACGACAGAAATGATTAGTAATAGTACAATTATTTTGTAACGAGTCCTCATATTTCATCACCTGATCCACTCCTGGGAAGGATCTAAATTAACCACAAATTTGACAACTTACTGAACCACGGAAATAACTTGTTTCTTGTCCATGATAGGGAAAAATAGTAGTAAAGAAAAAGATGCCTTTTCAAAGGCATCTTCTTAAATATAAATTCTATTTCAGATTATGTCATAATATAATCATACAATCCATCGTTATAGTTTGCAGTTTTTTGGACACATAGGAGAGTATAGTAATGTACAAAGTAATACGAACCAAATGTATCAGGATGTTTATTCTCCGTATCCCAAATGTAGAGGCTCTAAGACAATCTGTTGTAATGATTTACGATATATATAATTATGATTATAATTGAGTACACGATGAGAGATTCGATAACAGTTCCAATAATTACACTTATAATAGTTGATAAATCAGCAGGTACAATCACAAAGAACGAATTAAAAACTAAGAAAAAGGCGAAGCAAGCGATAAATAATATTCCATAACTTGATTTTTTCATTATAAATTCCATCCCTACTGATAAATTCTTGGTTTGACTGACTAAATTTCCTTGTTTACAATTTCTTTCATTTTAGCGTCAGCCTAAATTTTAGTTGTCCTTATAGCAGAAGTTTCAGAACGTTTGAATAAAATTTCTCCTTCACTATTTGGAAATAGTTATTGAGGACTTTGTGCTTAAAATTCTCAATAACTATTTCACAATCCGATATTTTACATCTTATAGCTATATTTTTAAGTTATTTCATTATGTCATTTCATAGGTGCGGTGGACATTTCCAAATTGATCACATGTTGAGTAAACTTTGATATTCTTATCATAGAGAACTAAACCAGCACCAGCGATTTCAAATCCCCAATGGAAATGTCCACTGCCATAAATTTCAGATATATGAGTGACAGTATTATCACTCGCCCCTTCCTGCCAGTTACTCACCTGAAATATAGTTGGAGTACCTAATGTATACCATGCATCTATATAATGAGCTTCCACAATAGCAGGAGATATACTATACCCATAATATCCTTTTGAATAGATAGTAAACAGTCTCCCTCCCATAATATTATAGAAACTCTGTGATGCTGTTATCGTATCAGTATAATCAAGATTGACAGAACTTGTTGCTACAGTAGTACTTTGAGTTATTGTTTTATTATTTGGTTCTTCCGTCATGTTAGTAACGAAAAAGAAATTTTCATTAGTGAAAGTTATATCTGATTCATCTTTTAGTTCATATGTTCTTAACTTACTTTTTTCTGAAGCAGTATTGTTCTTCAGTATTGAAATTTTGTCTTTATTTGCTTCGCAATAATTCAAAATTAAATCGTCTGTTGACAAGGTTTTTGTATTAGAGTTGAGAGCATCTATTAGACCTTGTTCCCATTCAGAAGGCTTTTCACTTGCTGTTAATGCTTCCTGTGCACTTGCTGACGGTACCAACACCATACCAATCAACATCGCCAAAAGAAATATTCCCATTTTGTTTCGACTCATTCGTCTAACTCCTAAGTTGTTTTCCCTTAGGAGGCAGAACCAGGCAAGCTTAAATACAGACAAAGCTAACATAGTCACTGCCTTTTAAGGTGTATTTTATGGAGTTCGTATGAACCTGGAAAGTACTTTTGAACTCCATAAATTCCTCTTATCTAACTCCTTATAAGTTTTATGGCCATCCCCTTTAACAATCTACCTTTCATACTCATTTTGAGTCTGCAATTTTTCCCTGAACGTTGATTGTTAAAGACCGTGGTCAGAAACTATATATCTAAGCATCCATCCATTCGCATTCACACAATTATATAAAAATAAGAATAGCATGAAATGGGTTCATTTTAAATTATATTTGTGAAAACCCCACAGACCTGTGGCAAGGAGATCGCACGAAGGCTTGTTCTCTACCCCTGCTTTCCTCTATAAGCCTGTAAATCACTCCGATTCACACTGTTTGCAGGCTTCGCGCCCCCCAAACAGTCCGAATTTCACCACATCAAAATTTTTTCTCATTGGATATTCAGAAATTTTTCCCTGAACTACGTTCTGTATTTTACGAAGTGACGGCAAAAACGACAACAACTTCAAAATTTGGTGAAATATAAGGTTGGGACATATCCGACCTTATTTTCCGTAATGTCGGGTAAATTGCCACCTTCAATAACTAAAGTTGAGTTTTTTCTATTATTTTGTACAGACTTGAAATCGAAAGATTTTTCACAGACCCATTTTTAGGAAGTTACCCATTATTTTAATAATATCAGTGTATAATACAATCGCATGCCCTCCGAGTCGCACAGGGAAGAGGATATCTTCGAATCCCAGTTTAGAGACAAGTATCTCAGCGAGTACGCGAGTGTCTCTTCAATAGTACGTGAGGCGTTGCCTTTTGAACTTATGGCGACTGTAGGAGGGGTCATTGCAGGGGTCATTTTTTCAGGAATGACCAGCGAACTTGAAATGATTCCCGGATTGATTGTTATTTATCCTGGCGTGCTAGGGCTGCGCGGGAACATTTCCTCAACCCTTGGTTCCAGGTTAGGCAGTGCGATCCATATGGGGTTGATCACTGACATAGACAGGAACAACCCTGAGCTGACAAATAATATTTCAGGTTCTCTTCTTCTTGGTTTTTTTATGGCGATCCTGCTCGGATTTTTAGGGCATTTTGTCACCCTTGCCCTGGGTTTTGAAAGTGCGGGAGCTTTCAAACTTATCCTTATCTGTGTGATTTCTGCCCTTACTTCCGGAGTAATCCTCTCTTTTGTTGCTGTCCTGCTTGCCATAGGTATGTTCAGGTTCGGCTTTGATCCCGATAATGTTGTTACGCCTTCAATTGCAACTATCGGGGATATCGTTTCCATGTTCATGCTTTTTCTCTCGGCAAAACTGGTGGTGATGCTTTGAGAAAAACCGGGAGGCAGACCAGCTATTACACTGTAAGAGGCATTATCCAGCGCGGGCTTCCCGTTCTTTCGGTCACCTGCGTAATAGGAATCATTGTCGGGCAGATACTTAACACAAGAGAAAACAGCCTGCTTTCCATGCCTGCAATCCTGATCCTTATTCCTTCCCTTATCAAGATCGGGGGCGATACGGGCAGTATGCTGGGTGCCAGACTCTCATCGGCTTTCCACATGGGACTTGGGGACCGGATTTACAGGAACCCTGTGGTCCATAACAGCGTTATTGCAGCATCAATTGTGGGCTTTGTTTCTTCGATTTCTGTCAGTGTGCTGGTTTTCTTTGCAAGCAAATTTATGGGGTTTGGGATGCCTTTCATTACCCTGCTGGAAATCAGCCTTATTGCAGTTGTTATAGAACTTACAGTTGTATACTCTGCAACAGTTGTAATCGCCTTTGCTTCTCACCGCTTCGGGATAGATCCTGATGATACTGTTATCCCTTTAATAGCAAGTCTTGGAGACCTCGTAGGGGTTATGGGGATCTTCACAGCCCTGCATTTGCTGGAAATTATATAAATGGGATGCGACTTAATATTATTACTTTTATCCAGAATATTTTTATTTAATTTATTAAGCCTTCCAATTCAGAATAATTCGAAAATTAATAATTACTATGAGGTATATACTCATACACACCAACAATAAGGTAGAGTTGATACATAGACCATGTTCCCTAAAGAATTCAGATACAGTCCAAGGAATCTTATAGACCTTTTGACTGAGATGAAGGATACTTCCGAACTCATGGTAGACCTTGCGTATTCTGCAATGGTCTATGATGATGAGGACATCGCAGAAGAGGTGCTTAACCTTGAAGATAAAATGGATACCCTCGACTATAATATGAAGATGGCTGCAATGTTAAGCACGCGCAGGGTTGATGAAGCTGAAGAACTCCTGGGAGTTCTGAAGGTTGCTGCATCCTCGGAAAATATAGCAAACGCTGCAGGCGACATTGCCAAAATCGTTCTCATGAACATGGGCATTCCTATGGAGCTGAAGGTAGCCCTCAGGGAAGCCGAAGAAACCATTGTCAGGGCAACCGTTGCTGCAGAATCCGTAATGACCGGGCGCACTCTTGGTGACCTCGAGCTTGATATCGAGACCGGGATGTGGGTAATTGCGATCCGCAGAAGCGAGGACTGGATTTACGATCCTGATAAGGAAACCCGACTCCGCCAGGGAGATGTGCTGATCGCCAGGGGGCATGATGAAGGTGTCCCTCTTTTCTTTCAAATGGCGACGACAAGGAAGTTTATTCCGAGAGAAATCGAGCACGATAAGGTCTTAAAGGACCTCGAACATGCCGTGGACATAATCGTGGACATGAAAAACATGTCTGAACTCTCGGTAGGGCTTGCGTACTCTGCTATCCTCTTCGATAACGAAGATATCGCATATGAGGTCAGCGCCCTTGAGTCCGAAATGGATTCCATGAAGTACGAACTTCAGCACTGGGTGCTCGAAACTGCAAAACACGTTGAAGATGTAAACATGCTCAGGGGAATCCTGCACCTTGCCAGCGCCTCGGAAGCAATTTCGGATGCTGCCTACGGGATTGCAGATACGGTTCTCAGGGATATTGAGCTCCACCCGATCATAACCCTTGCAGTCCGGAACTCCGAAGAGGTAATCACACGGCTCCAGGTCGAAAAATGCTCTCCAATAGTTGGCAAGACCTTCTCGGAACTGAGACTCGAAACCGAAACCGGGCTGCATGTAATGGCAATTAAGAGAGCGGAACGCTGGGTCTATGCTCCCAAAGGCAATACTGTTGTTCAGGCAGGAGATACGCTTATTGCCCGCGGTTCAAGAATCGGAGAAGTGGCGCTCATAGAGATGTGCGAGTGCAAGTTACGCCAGTAACACCCGAGTTTCGCCGCCCGAATTGCGCCTCGCCCGAATTGCAATTCGTCCGAGTTGTGATTCGGGATCTCAGGAAATCTGATATTTTCTGGGAGTTGCGATGTAATCGCAACAGCCCACGGTCCTTTTCGCTGTGTTCAAAAGGACTTATTTATGGCTTATAGCAGCAGTGAGCTTCGCTTAATCTGACTAAATTACAAATATTGGTGGAGCTCGGCTTTCATGCCCAGGGAATGTATTTCTCTGGCCGGGAGGCCGGTTACAGCCCTTTGCGGCTTGTGGGGGAAGACAGATCTGCGGTTTTTGGATATTTTGAAAATATCACTGATTAATCAGCGTTTGCTCTTTGCTTAAGCACACAGAAATCAATTATATTTCTGATTTTTATACCTCGGGTTACAATTACTCTATGGGAGTTTGGTATGGTAATTGTTGGACTTTCAAGAAATCGGGATACTCTGGAGTCCGTGAAGACAGCTGTGGAGCTGGCAGGTGGGCTTGGAATCAAGGAAGGGTCAACTGTCTTGATCCGGCCGAACGCAAATACTGCAGACCCTGCACCGGGTTCGACAAATCCCGAGGTTTTGAGGGGCGCTATCAGGGAAGTAAAAAGATGCAATCCTGGAAAAATAATCGTGGCTGAGAAGTCGATGTCCCCCCTGAATACGGAGGAAGTGCTTAACAGATTGGGGCTCTGGCAGGTTGCGGAGGCTGAGGGAGCTGATGAGATCCTGACATTCGACCACATGAAACGCGAACATGTGGAGCCCGGAAAGGCTTACTCCTGGCCATGGGGATTTGATGTGCCTGAGTTTCTGAAGTCAATAGATTACACGATTGCTCTTCCGGTAATAAAGACTCACTGGACTGCAACGTTTACTATGGGCCTTAAGTCCCAGATCAGCATAACTGCAGACCGGGATAGGAGGCAGCTTCCTCACGGGCAGGGGATGGATGTGCTTTTCGGAAACATGATTGCTGAGTCTAACCTCGTTTATAAGCCTGATTTCTATATCTCGGATGCTACAAAGTGCTTTGTAACCAACGGCCCGAATATAGGGACTCTGAGGGAACCGGGAATTATCCTGGCAAGCCCGGATGTGATTGCAAACGACACTACAGGACTTGCCCTTCTGAAAACCCTGGGCACGGTTCCTGAGATCCAGATGAACTCAGTCTGGGCTCAGCCCCAGATCAAAAGGGCTGTGGAGCTGGGACTGGGGGTGCGCAGCAAAGAAGAGGTCAAGGTCAAGGGCTTCGGGGTAGAGGAGATAAACGAGATTATTGCCAACCTTGCCTGACCTTCCCTTTACCTTGTGTTATCTGAAAAAGATCTCCGGAGGTATCAGATTTCCGAAAGTGCCATAGTTCCCGGGAGAATAAGAGCTGGTTGAGGGTGAAAACCTGGAAGGCTTTAAAGGATAGACACCTGTACCAAGACACCTGTACCTTTAATCATTTCAGCTCCCGTTTTTCAATGACTGTGCAATTATGCTCACATATCACCAAAATTTATTTATTTTCGACAACCACATAGATTAGTGGGGTATTTTCTATGAAATGCGAAATTTGTGAAGCAGAGAGCGATGCAAGATACTGCAACGATTGTGGCAAAGTTATGAACGAAGTTATAAGACGCGTAGGTGAAGCTCGCTGGGCAGCAATTGATGACTGCGCATTTATCTATCCGCTTGTACGGCGCGTAGGTAAAGGGGAGCTTACAGTTAACGATATAATTCAGTCTCTTGATGTTGAAGATTGAGTTATCTGCCTTTCAGAGCTTCATCTTTATCAAGAGATGGCTTTAAAGATTGTTCCTGAGCTGCAGTTTATTTTTAAACCTGTTTTTCCAGGTTACCGGAGGTACCGACACCGGTGGTGTAGCCCGGGAATTCCGAAAGACGGACTTAACCGTACGGAAAGTTCAATTCGGAGAATTTAATTTTTTTGAGAAGTCCGGGCTTTAAGATCAGGTTCCAAATTAGTTTAGACTACGGTCTTTCAGTTCAAGTTTTAAAGTTGGGCTCTGAGATAAAATCCTTAAGGTTATATCTCTTCAGCCTTAACATTATTAGTGTTAAGCAATTTTCTCTGATCGCAGGGACTGGTGCTGTACGTGAACAGAAAAGCCGGAGCAGTTGTTTTAATGTTCCTGTTTGCAGGAGTGCTCCTGATTTCGGGATGTATTAAAAATGAGCAGATTGAAGCACCTGCAGATGAAGAGTCTTCCGATGCCGGGAAAGGGGATGAAAATATGGACCTCCAGATTATAAAGGTTTTTAGTAGCGCGTTTGAATCTAACAGTACTATCCCCCGAAAATATACCTGTAATGGGGAAAACATAAATCCGCCTCTGGAATTTACTAACATTCCCGAGGAGGCCGAAAGTCTGGTATTGATCATGGACGATCCTGATTCTCCCATGAATCCATTTACTCACTGGGTCGTCTGGAATATCGAGCCGGTGGCAAAAATAGAGGAGGATAGTATCCCTGGGATTGAGGGAATTAATAACTTCAGGAAGATCGGCTATGGCGGTCCATGTCCTTCCTCAGGCACGCACAGGTACTTCTTCAGAGTTTATGCATTGGACAGGCAGCTTGAGCTCAAAGCAGGGTCCGGGAGAAACGAGCTTGAAAGCGAAATGATAGGGCATATTATTGCTGAAGGGGAACTGATGGGGAAATACGGTAAAACCTGATCCGAGAAAAAGGATCTTATCCTGAGTAAGCTATACCTTTATTATGCGGCATGCTTCGATTATGAAATATGCCCTGATCATAAGGCAGACCTGATTTTCTTTAAGACTGGGGGGAAGATAGTGGAAGAAAATAAAAAGGCTGAACAGAGAAACGCAACACCTGAAGAGAGCACGGACATATTTGAAAACCCTGAAGAGGGCCTGGAAAAGGCAACCTTTGCTGCAGGCTGTTTCTGGGGAATTGAAGAGGCTTTTCGGCAGGTAAAAGGCGTGGTTGCAACTGCAGTTGGCTACAGCGGAGGGCATTTTGAAAAGCCTACTTACGAGCAGGTCTGCACCCTTAATACCGGGCATGCAGAGGCCATAAGGGTCATTTTCGATCCCAAAGTTGTTTCGTATCAGTCCTTGCTGGATGTTTTCTGGAAGGTCCATGACCCTACAACAAAGGACAGGCAGGGACCAGATGTCGGAAAACAGTATCGCTCCGTGATTTTTTACCACAACGAGGAGCAAAAAGCTGCTGCTCTAGCCTCAAAGGAAGGACTCGAGAAGTCAGGAGCTTTCAAAAATCCTATCGTAACCGAAATAGTACCGGTTTCTGATTTCTATATGGCAGAAGATTACCACCAGCAGTACTTCGAAAAGAAGGGGTTTTTGAAGAATATACTCAGGAAGTTTTAAGAAATAACTGCTGGAGACAAGTTCTGCAGGCAGAATCAGTATAGATCCGGAAATGTGCGAAAAAGTCATGTACAACCGGGTCATGCACAGACTATAACTTTCATGCCTCAGACTATAACTTTCATGCCTCAGACTATACTTTCATGCTCGGACAGCCAGACTATACAGCATTAGACTATACCGAGCCATAATCCAGTGCAAAGTTACGGGCCGATAAATCACAGACCATATAAAAAGATTAATTTAGAGGGATTCTCAAAGTAGGTCCGATGGAAAACGCGGTCTCTATAAGGGAACTATCAAAAGTTTTCGGGAAAACTCCTGTCCTGAAAGCCCTTGACCTTGACCTCAAAAAAGGCGAATTTGCAGTTGTTTTTGGCCCTAACGGGGCTGGAAAGACCACTCTTTTGAAGTTGATCTCAACCCTGATCGAACCTACCGGAGGCTCTGTTTTCGTGTCCGGGTTTAATATAACTGAAGAGCCGGAAAAGGTCCGCAACGAAATAGGGATGCTTTCCCACGATTCCTACCTCTACGGAGATCTTACTGCAAAAGAAAACCTGCATTTTTTCGGGAAGATGTATGGAATAAACGGTCAGGAACTCGAAAAGAGAATTTTACAGCTTTTAAATGAAGTTGGGCTTGCAACAAAAGCAGATGAAAGGGTCAGCACTTTTTCAAGAGGCATGAAACAGAGGCTTTCCATCGCAAGGGCTCTGCTTCACAGACCTTCCCTCCTCCTTCTGGACGAACCCTATACAGGGCTTGACCCCGGAGCCTCCCTGGTTTTCGAAAATCTCCTCAAAAGCCCTGAATTCCAGGGGAGCACAAAATTAATGGTTTCCCACGACCTTGAAAGGGGCTTTGCCCTCTGCGACAGGGTTCTTATCCTGAATAAAGGAAAGTTTGTATATGATGGATTTAAGGTAAATTTCTCAGGTTTTCAGGAATTCAGGGAAAAATGCAACTCTATGCTCGCATGAGCCCAAAAGTTAAGAACGAAAACACGATTAAAATGCAAATATTAAAAATGCAAATATAAAAAGATAAATATTGAAATCAGGATAAAGTAATAGATAACGTGAAAACAGGAGTTTAAAAAATGATCCGGAGCTTTTATATCGCTGCAAAAGACCTTAAAGCCGAGTTCCGGACAAAACAGATGCTCAACTCAATGTTCATTTTCTCGCTTCTCGTGCTTGTGGTCTTCAGCATTTCTTTCGGGGATTTTCTAGGGGATACTGAGAAAGTTGAAAAACTTGCTCCCGGCGTGCTCTGGATTGCTTTCACCTTTGCCGGAATGCTCGGGCTTTCCAGGACCTTCGTAATGGAAACTGAAAACGGTTGTCTTGAAGCCCTTATGCTCTGCCCTGTGGACAGAGGGGCGATTTATACCGGAAAAATCCTCTCCAACCTTGCGATTGTATTTCTTATGGAAGCTGTAACCCTGCCCTTCTTTATCATACTTTTCAATTATAGCCTGGGAATCGGAACCCTGCTCCTGCTCCTGCTCATCCTCTTCCTCGGGACTTTCGGGTTTATTGCTGTCGGGACCCTGCTCTCTGCCCTTACCCTTGGTACCCGTACCAGAGAACTTCTCCTGCCTGTCCTTCTCCTGCCTTTACTCCTGCCTGTCCTGATTCCTGCAGTGGAAGCAACTGCCGGAATTCTTGCCGGAAACAGCATCGGAAATTTGATTCCTGAAATAAGGCTGCTTGCAGTTTACGACCTTGTGTTCTTTGTAATCTCGCATCTGGTCTTTGAATATGTTGTTTCTGATTGAGGTCTGACTGAGGTCTTCCTAGCAGGAAAAAAAAGGAAAAGGAAAAAAGAAAAGAAAGAGAGGAAAAGAAAGAAAGGAAAAGGAAAATAGTAAACAGAAGGTCATTCGAGACAGCGATCAAAATCGAATCAATAATAAACGAAGTAAATCGATTTAATAACAAGTATCAGTATTGAACTTGTGCTTTATCTTTAATCTCTCAAGACACGTGAACAAAATGGCATCAAATTCCAGAAAAACCGGAGTACTGGCAGTTGCAACTGCCAGTGTAATGCTTCTTGCGATATATATGCTCTTTTTCTACCTGCCTCCGATAAAGGACGAAGCAGGCGAGGTTCTGAGCGGAAGCTTCAGGATCTTTTTCTTCCATATGCCAATAGCAATTATATCCTATCTGGCGTTTGGAGTTGTATTTGCTGCAAGTATCCTCTACCTCCGGGATAAATCTCTCAAATGGGACATCTACGCCCGCTCGGCTGCAGAAGTGGGAACCCTTTTTGCGTTCCTGGTGCTTGTCACGGGCTCGATCTGGGCAAAGGATGCCTGGGGCTGGTACTGGATCTGGGATCTCAGGCTGACAACCTCCCTGGTTCTCTTCCTTGTTTACCTTGCTTACACGATGCTCAGAAAAGCCCTCGAAGAGCCTGAAAAAAGAGCCAGACTCTCGGCAGTCTTCGGAATTTTAGGTTTCATTTCCGTACCCCTGAGTTTCTTTTCAATCCGGCTCTGGCGCTCGGCTCATCCCCTTATGTTCGGAGGAAACACAGGCGGAAGTGGAGGAGGACTTGAAGGGACAGCGCTTCAACTGACTCTCTTTGTCAATTTCATAGCTTATTTCCTGCTCTTCCTCACCCTCTTTTCCGTGAAAGTGCAGAATGAGCGGATGGAAGAGGAACTTGACTCACGCAGATATGCGGAATAAAAGACCTGATCTGCCCAAGTTACTTTATTCATCATTTTCTTTTTTAGCCCAGCTTACATAATATCTATAGACCACACCAGATATAGATAAGACGAGATAGTCTCGCCGAAAATAGCTGCCGAATTGGGGCAATACAAGTATGAAATTATTCCGGACAATGAATTTACTTATGAAGAGTAAGTACAGGCGGATTACACTGCGAATCTGAGTTTTTCAGAAACTATACATTTACATTCCCGATGATCCGGATAACCCTCTCATGTTTGGAATTGAAGTTTCCTGAGTAAATTTCCCTTCCTTTCCCTTCCCTTCCCTTTCCCTCTTCTCCCTTCCCCTCTTCTCCCTTCCCCTCTTCTCCCTTCCCCTCTTCTCCCTTCCCCTTCTCTCCCTTCCTTTTCCTGTAACAGCTAAGAGAAACTTTGTGCCTGAACACGAAGTTTCCTTTTTCCAGGAATCCGGGATAATTATTTACTCTCCCTTCGCCTTTCTCTTCCCATGATTTTTGACCCTATCACATTCTGTAACATGGAACTCCAGAACCGATTTGTAAGGTCAGCAACACATGAATTCATGGCTGAAGAAGACGGAACGCCCATTTCCCGGCTCGGTGACCTCTATGAAGAGCTTGCAAAAAATGAAGTCGGATTAATAATAACTGGCTATTCTTGTGTCCTCCCCGGCGGGCAGAGCGATAATTTGCAGCAGGGCATCTACGATGACCGCTTCATCGAGCCATACCGGAAGATAACCGAGAGGGTACACAGGTACAGAAGCAAAATCGTGCTCCAGATAGTACATGGGGGGCGGCAGGCAGACATTTCGGACGAATACCCGGTTCCGATTGCTCCGTCAGTGGTCAAAAACGGGCATTCGTCAGTAGTCCCCAGGGAGATGACTGACAAGGAAATCCTTGAAATGATTGAGGCTTTTACCATGGGAGCTGTGAGGGCAAAGGCGGCAGGGTTTGACGGAGTCCAGCTTCACTGTGCCCATGGTTTCCTTTTAAGCAATTTCATCTCTCCCTACACAAACAGGCGGAATGACAGGTGGGGAGGCTCCGTCGAAAACCGGGCAAGGATAGTTACGGAGATAGTAAAGCGCATAAAAGAGGAAGCTGGGGACGATTTTCCTGTTCTTGTGAAAATGAATGCAACGGATGGTTTTTTGCCAGGTTCCTCAAAGGCAGGGCTGGGACTCGATGCTCCCGAATGCGTGGAAATTGCAAAGCTTCTGGAAAAGGCAGGTATATGTGCAATAGAGGTCAGCGGAGGGATAGGTGAAGCAGGCGGGGTAACCATAAAAACTGCAATAAACTCTCCTGCAAAAGAGGCATATTTCAAGAACTACTCAAAAATGATCAAAAGTGCAGTGAACATCCCGGTAATCCTTGTAGGTGGTATCAGGTCTCTTTCTGTTATGGAGGATCTTCTTGCAGACGGGTTTGCAGACCTTATATCAATGAGCAGGACGTTCATCAGCGAACCTGACCTTGTTTTAAAGCTTAAATCAGGGGATGCTAAAAAGGCAAGGTGTGTATCCTGCAACCTCTGTTTCGATCCCGAGGGGATCAGGTGCAATTTCGAGTTTCAGTGAGTTCAGGAAAAATGTAGTTTTTTACTTTTTACTTTTCCCGATTTTCCTTTTTCCTTTTTCCTTTTTCCCGATTTTCCTTTTTCCTTTTTCCTTTTTCCCGATTTTCCTTTTTCCTTTTTTCCATTTTCCTTTTTTTCGAATTTTTCCTTTTTTCTTCTAACTGGTTTTTGGTTTTTGTTAACAATTGTTTTTTAATTATTACTTCGAAAAGCGGGTCCGAACGTATATTTTTTATAATAGAGAGATACAAAAGAGATAAGCTTTACAGGCTGTTTATAGGGATTCTGGTTTACATTTTTTTGCCAGATCCGTTACCTAAAAAATGTGTTTGAGGAAACAGAATTATGTCAGAAGAGAACCGTGTCGGCGGTAAGATACGTCATCTTAGAGAAGCCCAGGATATGACTGTTGAAGAACTGGCCGAAGCCAGTCAGAGCAGCGTGGAGTTAATCCAGCAATTAGAAAACGGAGCCCTAGTTCCGTCCTTAACCCCTCTTTTAAAGATTGCTCGGGCTTTAGGCGTCCGTCTCGGGACTTTTCTAGACGACATGCCCCAGAGCGGGCCTGTAGTGGTAAGAGCAGGGCTATCCGAAAATGTGGTCCGTTTTTCCGGAAAGACCGAGAGACCAAAGAAGAGTGCTCTTGAGTTTTACGCTCTTGCCTCGGATAAAGCAGACCGCCATATGGAGCCTTTCATCATTGACATCCATCCCTCTCCTGAGGAAAGCCACAAACTCTCTTCTCATGAAGGGGAGGAGTTCATCTACGTCCTTTCCGGAGAAATTGAAATCTTCTACGGCAAGGATGTTCACAGGCTGAGTGTCGGAGACAGCATCTATTACGATTCCATTGTCCCTCATGACCTCCATGCAGCGGGAACAGAGGATGCCCGAATAATGGCTGTAGTCTATGCTCCTCTCTGAGAGCCTCAGTTGAGTAGGTAAGAGAGTAAGACTGTGACTTCAATGGCAGAAGTTTTGATTAAAAAATTGGTAATTGAGTACAGATATTAAAAGCTAGGGAATCCAGAATGTTCAGTATAAATGTTAGTCCGCGCTTTGGAGATATTGATGGTCTGGGGCATGTAAACAATACAGTCCTTCCAGTCTGGTTCGAAACGGGAAGAAACTCCATTTTCAGGCTTTTCTCACCGGACCTTAACCTTAGCCCTGATGTGTGGCACCTGATTCTTGTAAGAACTGAGTTTGATTTTGTGAACCAGATGTATTTCAGGTCCGATGTGGAGATCAGGACCTTTGTTGCAAAGATCGGTAATAGTTCCTTTACTGTCGGGCATGAAGCCTGGCAGGAAGGGGAACTCAAGGTCAAAGGCCAGGCAGTACTGGTCTATTATGACTTCAAACTCCAGAAAGCGTTTCCCCTTCCGGAATCTATCCGCGAGGTCCTTAAAAGGCATATGTTCCCTTCAATGGACGCCTCCCCGGTGGACGCAGAAACGGATACGGATTCTCCCTGCTCGATTTAAATATACTTCAGGAACGCCCTTGACTGGCCTGGATATAAAACCCCCATTCATAAGCTTGAAGTTTCTGAAAGTAGTCCAGAAAAAGAGGCTGAAACCATGCATCTTATAGAAGATTCTCTAGGAGAATACTTTGAAAAACAGGTAGCTATAGACCCTGACCACGAGTTTATCATTTATCCGGACCGTAACCTGCGTTTTACTTACGGTCAATTCAATGAAAGGGTAAACAACCTTGCAAAAGGGCTGCTTGCAATCGGGATAAAAAAGGGAGATCATGTAGGGATCTGGGCAAAGAACGTCCCTGATTGGCTTACCTTCATGTTTGCCACCTCAAAGATCGGGGCAGTGCTCGTTACGGTAAATACCGCCTACAAGAGCCATGAAGTTGAGTATGTGCTCAAACAGTCAGATATGAAGGCACTTGCTCTTATCGATAGTTTCAGGGACGTTGATTACCTGAATATTATCAATGAACTGGTTCCTGAGCTAAAAAGTTCCGAAAGAGGGCGCCTGAAAAGTAAAAATTTCCCATGCCTGAAGAGCGTAATTTATGTTGGGCAGGAAAAGCACAGGGGAATGTACAACACCAGCGAGCTAATGCTCCTTGGCAGCCATTATCCGGACGACGAGCTTAAAGAGATTATGGCAAATGTTCGCGGGGATGATGTGGTCAACATGCAGTACACCTCAGGGACTACCGGTTTTCCGAAAGGCGTTATGCTGACCAGCAAAAATATCCTGAATAACGGGCTCTCCATTGGCGACCGCCAGAAATTCACCCATGAAGACCGGCTCTGCCTGCCCGTACCTCTTTTCCACTGCTTTGGAATCGTGCTCGGGGTTATGGCTGTCCTGACCCACAGGGCAACGCTTGTTATGCTTGAGGTTTTCGATCCCCTGCTTGTGCTTGCTGCAATCCAGAAAGAGAAGTGTACCGCACTTTACGGCGTACCTACGATGTTCATCGCCGAGTACACCCATCCCATGTTTGATATGTTCGACCTCTCTACCCTGAGGACCGGGATTATGGCTGGTTCTACCTGCCCCGTGGAAGCCATGAAAAAGGTCGTAAAAGATATGCACTGCCATCAGATCACGAGTGTCTACGGGCTTACGGAAGCATCTCCGGGAATGACCCAGACAACTATCGACGATCCTGTAGAACTCAGAGTTGAGACCGTGGGAAAGTCCTTCCCTGGCGTTGAAGTCAGAGTGGTTGACCCATCCACAAATGAGCCAGTGCCTCCTAACACAGTAGGAGAGCTCTGCTGCCGTGGATATAATATCATGAAGGGTTACTACAAGATGCCGGAAGAAACTAAAAAAGTGATTGATGAAGAGGGCTGGCTGCACAGCGGAGACCTTGGGACCTGTGACGAGAAAGGTTATTACAGGATCACCGGACGCATAAAGGACATGATCATCCGGGGCGGGGAAAACATCTATCCCCGGGAAATTGAAGAGTTCCTGCACGCTATGCCCGGAGTCAAAGATGCCCAGGTTGTTGGTATACCCGATAAGAAATACGGGGAACTCGTAGGAGCCTTTGTTATCCCCGAAAAAGGTGCAGACCTTACGGAAGCCGATGTCAGGGACTATGCCATAAGCAAGATCGCACGCTATAAGGTTCCGAAGCATGTCTTCATAGTAAATGAGTACCCTCTGACAGCAAGCGGCAAAATCCAGAAATACAAGCTCAAGGAACTGGCTTTGGAGCTTCTGAAAAATAGAGAGACAAACGGTAACTAATTCAGTACTATCGACCTTCGGGTCGATTTCTTTTTTATTCGAATTAAAACTCAAAAAGCAGTTTTCAGGTTTTTTTCCTTTTTCATTAGTGCTTTTCCGCTTCCCAATCTTGATAAGCTTTTTCTTTGGTATCAGCTTCGATACTGATACCCACTTCGAAACTGTCTGCTATATATGATTTGGTATCACATAGAAACTAGTATCATAATGATAGCAGTATCAAAAAGGTATTGCATTTGAGACCTTGAAAACAAAGGGAAAATTGGAAATCAACTGTGCAAATCAACTGTGCAGATTAACTGTGCAGATTAACTGTGTAAATAGATTTGAGGTGGATAAAATATGTTCTGTAATCAATGTGAGGAAGCACTTAACGGAAAAGGCTGTACGAAAAATGGAGTATGCGGAAAGAAGGGGGAAGTTGCGGATCTTCAGGACAGATTACTCTATGTCCTTAAAAGTATCGCATATTATAACCAGAAAGCAAGGGCTGAAGGCCTTAATGAAGAAACCACCGACAGGTTCGTGCTTGACAGCTTCTTTTCCACCCTTACAAATACCAATTTTGACGGGAAACAGATCGAATCCCTTATTCAGAAAGGGTTTGAACTGCGCGACGGTATTAAGGCAAAACTGCCCGCTGAGCAGGCATCCTCAGAAAAAGCCCTGCCTGCCGTGGCTGCAGTAACTCCTGAAAACATAGATAGTCCGGATGTTGCTGTCCACTCAACTGCGGATGAAGATGTCAGGTCTCTTCGCGAACTTCTGACCTACGGAATGAAGGGGCTGGCGGCTTATGCTCACCATGCCTATATCCTCGGGTATAAAGACGAATCAATTTTCGAGTTCATAGAAAAAGGGCTGGTTTCTACCACAGATGACAGCGTGGGAGTAGAAGCTCTAATCGGCCTGGTTCTGGAATGCGGGCAGAAAGGCGTCTCTACCCTTGCCCTGCTCGACAAAGCAAACACCGAAACTTACGGAAACCCTGAGCCGACGGCAATCAACATCGGTGTGAGAAACAGGCCCGGAATCCTCATAAGTGGACACGACCTGTGGGACCTTGAACAGCTCCTTGAGCAGACGAAGGGCAGCGGAATCGATGTCTACACCCATGGGGAGATGCTTCCTGCAAACGCATACCCGGCTTTCAAGAAGTACGACAACTTCGCAGGCAACTACGGGAACGCCTGGTGGAAACAGAACGAAGAGTTCGAAAAGTTCAACGGCCCGATCCTGATGACTACCAACTGTATAATCCCGCCAAAGGACTCCTACATTGGCAGGATCTACACCACAGGGGTCGTGGGCTTTGAAGGGGTAACCCACATCTACGAAAAAGAAGACGGTACAAAGGACTTCTCCGCCTTCATCGAACAGGCAAAGACCTGCAAACCCCCCGAGCAGCTGGAAAGCGGGACAATCATCGGAGGCTTTGCGCATGTGGCAGCCCTCTCGGTTGCGGACAAAATCATAGACGCCGTAAAAACCGGAAAGATCAGCAGGTTCATGGTCATGGCAGGCTGTGATGGCAGGCACAAGGAAAGGGTCTACTATACTGAGTTTGCAAAAGCCCTCCCCAAAGATACCGTGATCCTGACCGCGGGCTGTGCCAAATACCGGTACAACAAACTTAACCTTGGGGACATAGGAGGTATCCCGAGAGTGATCGATGCCGGGCAGTGTAATGACTCTTACTCGCTTGTGGTAATAGCCCAGAAGCTTGCAGAAGCTTTTGGCCTGAAGGACATAAACGACCTGCCGATTTCCTACAACATCGGCTGGTACGAGCAAAAAGCTGTGCTCGTGCTGCTCGCCCTCCTGAGCCTCGGCGTAAAAGATATCACTCTCGGCCCTACGCTTCCGGCCTTTGTCTCTCCGAACGTCCTTAAAGTGCTGGTCGAAAACTTCAATATCAGGCCGAACGCAACCGTTGAAGAAGACCTGAAGGTTCTGCTGAAACTCCCGGAGCCCGCGGAAAAACCAGAAACTCCGAAAAAACCTGAGGAAAAACCAAAAAACCCGCAGAATTCCCCGAAAAAGGCACAGGATAACCAGAAGCCACAGAACAACCAGAAGCCACAGAACAACCAGAAGCCACAGAACAACCAGAAGAGCTCGCAGAATTCCGAAAAGAAGCTGGAAAAACCTGTAGAAAAGCCGGAAACAAAAGCAAGAAAATCCTGGCTCAGCAGCATACCGTTTATTCGTAAATTTTTAAGGTAAGAGGGGAATTAAAAACCTCTTACTCAGCTATTTTTCTTTAAGTTGAATACCCCATTGCTTGCAGCGGGGTGTGCCAACGCAAATTTTATACCCTGAAAAGTGAATGAAATAAGTTAAAATGGAAAATATTTGAAAATACATAGAGAGGTGAACTAAATGAATAGATTTGAGTATTGTTATTTAACGACTGGTAGGTCATATGAAGACGTATACACTCTCAAATTCTCTAATAGTCAACCAATCTCTCTAAGCGGAAAACTACTTCCCGATGTTTTGGATCAATTAGGAAAAGATGGCTGGGAAATGGTTGGATTTGACTCTCTAGAAGGTGGTCATTTTATTTTTTTCAAGAGAGAACTAAGAGATACTGATGAGGGATACATTGGAGCTAAGGGATAATTACTATTCGGTTTGAATTTTGTAGCAAAACCAACCGGTGATATTACCTGGTAGAGATGCAAACACCTTATTCTGCACACCTCTGAGAGCGTGTCTTAAAATTAAATTTGATTCTACAATTGGGACCGGACTTACGCATTTGAACTGAAAAACGGTAGAATTTAACTGTTAAATGTCTAAAGTGTAAGTTTTAACTATGATGTCTTATGCGTTTGATATTATATATCGAGCGAGTAAGTAAGATGTAATAAATTTACGATCTGAATTTAAAATCAACAATGCCCACTATCCAAATGTAGAACTGGTTTGAATTTTAAGACAGCCTCTTAAAAGATTGTTGTCATTTTCCGTAGGATCAGGACCAGAACAATAATTGATAATGATAACGTTTTTTATACAGGCCTTCCATGTTCTTAAGGATGGGGATATCCTTGATAGATCAGAGAGCTGCAGATCCTTAACAGGGCACCAAAGGCTTTTCGGATTAGATGCCAGACCTTAAAGGCCTTTCCTGACCATGACAGGCCTGATAGACCGAGACTGTGAATCGATACAATTTTAAAAGCTAAATCCTGAAGAGCAGAAGATATCTTCCTAACATGGTAATGTTTATTTTAGTTCACAATTGAGAAAGGGCAAACAAAAATCGTGGTGAAGGAAAAGAGGTTGAGGCATGTCTGACCTTAAAAAAGCTAACTTTAAAGCGGGTAACTTTGAAAAGGCTAACCTTAAAGGAGCTAACCTTAGAGGGGCTGATCTTCTAGAGGCTAACCTTGAAGGGGCTGACCTTGAAGAAGCTAATCTTGAGGGGGCTAACCTTAAAGGAGCTAAACTTGAGTGGGCTAAGCTTGAAAAGGCTAACCTTGAAAGGGCTAACCTTGAGGGGGCTAACCTTAAAGGAGCTAAACTTGAGTGGGCTAAGCTTGAGGGAGCTAACCTTAGAGGAGCTAACCTTAAAGAAGCTAACCTTGAGTGGGCTAAGATTGAAAAATCTAACCTTGAAAGGGCTAATCTTGAAAGAGCTAACCTTGAAAAGGCTCATCTTGAGTGGGCTAAGCTTGAGGGAGCTAACCTTGAGTGGGCTAAGCTTGAGGGAGCTAACCTTGAGGGGGCTAAGCTTGAAAAGGCTAAGCTTGAAAAGGCTAAGCTTGAAGGGGCTGATCTTAAAGGAGCTAACCTTAAAGGGGCTAACCTTGAGGGGGCTAACCTTGAGGGGGCTAATCTTGAGGGGGCTAATCTTGAGGGAGCTAACCTTGAGGGAGCTAACCTTAAAAGGGCTTACCATTTATCACTTGACCAGCTTTCTAAAGTGAAAACACTTTATGATACAAAATTAGACGAAGAACTCTTCATACCACTAAAAGAGAAATATCCTGCCCTTTTTGAAGTACCTGATTACGATGAATGACCGGATATTTCCAAAACTTCCAAATGGTATAGATATCAACCGTTTTAAGACGCGTTTAAAATATCTCTAATGTTGATAGCCATATTTTAAACGTTCAACAGAGAGGCCGAGAATTAACCTTTACTTTTTTATGAGGGCTTAATTATTATGGTTCTTCGCTGTTTTTTATGGGTTGAAAATAATTCCTTAGTTATAATGTAGCCCGGTCAAAAAGAGAAACATCAAGCTTGAATGTGATTTTCAACAACAAATGTTTTTAAATTTTAGATCTACTACTTCAACATTTAGGGGATGAATGTAAATTACCCACTCGAAACAGCGAAGAGCCATTATGGTGGATATTTGACAGCTAGAGCTCTTATTATACCTAATGTCAACAGCAATATCGATAGGCCTAAAATAAATTGATAATCAAATCTTTGGGCATATACCCCTGCCGCGATTTCACGCATGACTATTAAAATCGTAGCGTCGGTTACATATGTAATTCTGATTTCTTCATGTTCACGAAAATCAACAAAAGTCTTGAAAAGGTCAATAAGAACAAAAATTGTGAGGACACTGGAGACTATCTGACCAAAACCACCTCCAAGAGTCCCGAATAAAATTGATTTGATGTCCAGGAGGATATTTATCACCCCCGCAAGTAGCGCCAGTAGCAGTATATAAAGGATGATAATAGTGATCAAATCAATTATCTTTTTAAATATTTTATTCTGATCTATCATGAATATTTTATAATGAGCTCTCATTTAACTCCCCCTCAATAAAAAATATTATGATTTCTTAAATTCCAGTTTGATATATTGGTGCTCCTATAATATTGAGTTAATATTATAGGAGCCTTCCCAAAACCAATTTGATTTTCAAGTCAAACAGGCCTATGAAGAGCTTATTTGATATTTCCGAAAAACGCAAGAGAATATTATCTATTAGAACAAGAGAATACTATCTGTTAAATTATCTGTTAGAGATATTATCTATTTAGTCCTTTTTGAAGAATTTAAAGATTTAAGACATTATTGGAAAAACGGCAACGAATGTACCTGACGTGAGAAGGGAATCTAATTGAGTTACTTTTTAGGGAGAGATTGCATTAGAGGTGAGTAAAAATAATTTGGGAAATTCTCCAACCCCTTGGCCAATGGTAAGAGGGCATGGGTATTCGCCTGGAAGTATTTTTTTACTAAGGTTAAGGCTTAAAAAATACATCCGTCTAGTGGAAAACTCCCTGGATTTCATCTATCTTTATGAGTTCAAACCTGTCCAAGATTATGTGCGTAAACCTGGCAGCTACTTCCATCATCTAGTACACACATGAAGGGCATTACAACGATTCAGTTTCAGGCATGAAAGGATGCGATAATATGATCAAAAAAAAGGAAGCCACAGGCAAAGAGGAAAAGCTGCATACTGCACAAGAAACTTCCATTAGTAAACTCCCTGTCCCGGATGCAGACTCGAATAAATCCCCAAAAGAGGACTTTCCCATCGTGGGCATAGGCGCATCGGCTGGTGGGTTGGCTGCGTTCGGGAATTTCTTTTCAGCTATTCCCGACGACACCAATCCCGGCATGGCGTTTATCCTGGTGCAGCACCTGGACCCTAACCACAAGAGCATCCTCACCGACCTGATCGGGCGTTATACACGGATGCCGATTTACGAGGTCAAGGACGGGATGGTTGTCCATCCTGACTGCGTCTACGTCATTCCGCCTAACCACGACATGATTTTTCAGGATGGTGCACTGCAGTTGCTGGAACCGGTCGAGCCGCGCGGCCATCGTCTTCCGATTGATTTATTCTTCAGATCCCTGGCTCAGGGCAAGCAAGAGCTGGCCATTGGCATCGTACTCTCGGGTACCGGCAGCGACGGCACACTGGGAATGCGTGCGATCAAGGCCGAGGGCGGCATGTTGATGGCGCAGACCCCCAAATCCAGCGAGTACGACGGCATGCCGCGCAGCGCCATTGCCACAGGCCTGGTAGACTACATCCTGGAGCCTGCCGAGATGCCGGCCCAGCTCATTACCTATGTCACCCAGGCCTTTGGAAAAAGACCCCATGCGGTCCTCAAGGCCGAAGACGCGATGAAAAAGATATTCAACCTGCTGCGCGCCCAGAACGGCCACGATTTTTCCCATTACAAGCAGAACACCATCAGCCGCCGCATCGATCGGCGTATGGCCATCCAGAATATCAAGAGTGTAGATGAGTATGTGCGTTATTTAGAGCAAAAACCTGCCGAAGTGAAGGCACTCTTTCACGACCTTTTAATCGGCGTCACCAGTTTCTTCCGCAATCCAACGGCGTTCGAGGCACTCCTGGAGAAAGTCATCCCGCATCTCTTTACCGACAAGCACCCGGATTCAACGATACGGATCTGGGTGCCCGGCTGCTCCACAGGTGAGGAGGCCTATTCTATCGGCATCCTGCTCCAGGAGCAGATGGAAATGTTGAAGCAAATATTCAAGGTACAAATCTTTGCAACCGATATTGACAGCCGGGCCATCGGAGAAGCCCGCAGCGGCGTCTATCCCGCCAGCATCTCCATCGATATCTCACCGGAAAGGCTGGAGCGCTTCTTTACCCAGGATTCAAGCGGCAGCTACTGCATTCGGAAAAGTATCCGTGACATGATTGTTTTTTCTGAGCAGGACATTATCAAAGACCCACCGTTCTCCAAACTTGACCTGCTCAGTTGTCGCAACTTGCTGATATATATGGACAGGGAACTGCAGAAGAAGCTCATCCCCCTCTTCCACTACGCATTGAACCCGGGCGGATTTCTCTTCCTTGGTCCCTCCGAGACCGTGGGTGAGTTCGATAACTTTTTTGACACGCTGGACCGCAAGTCGAAGCTGTATCGCAAAAAGGATGTTAGCAGTGGACGCCCTCCCATAGGGACATTTATGCCATCAAGACCGGAAAGCAGGGAGATCCAAAGACCATCCGGCAAGGCTCCTAGCGAAAGCAAACCTCAGCTGCGCGAGCTGACCGAACAGACGATGCTGCAACATTACGCTCCGGTCGGTGTGCTCGTCAACCAGCGAGGCGACATCCTCTATCTTCATGGCCGTACCGGCATGTACCTGGAACCGGCTCCTGGTGAGGCTGGCCTGAATATCCTGAAGATGGCTCGCGAGGGATTGCGGCAGGAGTTGGCCACGGACCTGTACAAAGCCGCGGTCAATAAAGAGCCGGTATTCCACCCCGGGCTGCGGGTCAAAACCAATGGTGACTTCACTACAGTCAATCTGGCACTACGACCTGTGGCGTCAGACCCTGCCGCCGCCACCGGGCCAAACCTGTTCCTAGTCACTTTTGAGGAACCGAAGACGTCGGAGCAGAGTCAAACCGGGAAAGCCACCGCCATAGGTGCCGGTGAAGGCACCTTTGAGAGCTCAATGGAAGGTGACGCGCGCATCTTAGAGCTGAAGCGGGAACTACAGATTAAGGAAGAACATCTCAAAGCTTCCAATGAGGAACTGGAGACCTCTAATGAAGAACTCAAATCCTCCAACGAAGAGATGCAGTCAATCAACGAGGAACTGCAATCCACCAACGAAGAGTTGGAGACTTCCAAGGAGGAACTGCAGTCAGTTAACGAGGAATTGGCTACGGTCAATACCGAACTGGAGAAAAAGGTGGAAGATCTGTCGCAGGCCATTAACGATATGAACAACCTGATGGCCGGCACGGGTATAGGCACCATCTTTGTGGACCATCAACTGCGCATCCTGCGCTTCACTCCTGCCGTTACACAGGTAATCAATCTGATCCCAACCGATGTGGGACGGCCGGTTGGGCACATCGTCTCAAACCTATTGGGTTATGCCCGTTTGGTAGAAGATGTAAAGGAGGTGCTGGACAGTCTGGTACCCAAAGATATTGAAGTCCAGGCCCGGGAGGGCTCGTGGTACCTGCTGCGTATCCGGCCCTATCGCACCCTTGAAAACGTAATCAAGGGAGCGGTGATTACCTTTACTGATATTACCGAGATGAAGCGGGCAAGGGAGATTCTGAAGGAATCCGAGACCATACGCCGCCTGGCCGTGGTAGTGCACGACGCGAGCGATGCTATAACGTTGCAGGATATGGAGGGTCACATCCTGGCCTGGAATCCGAGGGCTGAGAAGATTTACGGCTGGAGAGAAGCCGAGGCACTGACGATGAATATTAGCAGCCTGATTCCGGCGAACCGGAAAGAAGAAGAGTTGGGCACACTGAAGAAGCTTATCCACACTGAAGTTCTGGAACCTTACCGCACACAGCGGCTCACCAAAGACGGCCGGATAATGGATGTGTGGCTGACCGCCACCTCATTGGTGAATGAAGCCGGGGAGGTATATGCCATTGCAACTACGGAGAGGGAAATCAAACCAGAAAATACGAAGAAGGAAGACCACGACTAAAAAAGGGACCTGTTCGGGCCGGTGGCTGACCTTCACAAGAGAGTGGAGGAGATAGCCCTAATAAAAACAACTCAGGTGCCGGAAAATCTGGATTCGCTGTCTTTGAAGATGGCGAAACAGGTACCCCACGAGCTGCGGGTGCATTAGATCAAGTTAAGATTTAATGGGCAAATTTTTGGGAGCCCATTCTCTTTACTTGTTGTCTATTTATTATGTTTTTCAGTTTTGCAGGAGTTGGCAATTACATGTTTTTGAAAACTCCAAATCAACATCAATAGACTGTTTTTTGGTGCGTTGGGTAGTTGCCATATACCAGGTATAAGAATGTTGCGTTATATGCAGAGGTGACTATAAGTGATTGAGCTGATCCAAAAATCCATTTTTATTCTTATCATCATAATTATTCAGGATTGTTTTCATGATCGTAAGCTCGATTGGTCACTTAAAATACTAGATCCAAAGAAGCAAATTTTTAATTTTGGGATCGGCTCATTAAAATCTTTAGGACTTACGCAGTTGAACCAAAAACCAGTTGCATGAGACACCAAAGAGTCTAACTAATAATGTTCTTGTTAAGGTTTCACGTGCTTGTTTTTTCATCACAAGTGCGTAACTTCTAATCTTATGAATGAACTATTATATGTTAAAAGAGTAAACTTACGAAATACACTTTAAACATAAACTGAATGCACTTTGTTCAGTTTATGAAGTGTTGTTTTTTATTGCGAGAACTATAATATACAAAATAGGATCGGGAGGGTGAGTCGTTGATCAAATCTGAAAAAACAAGCACACTCCACCCGTGTTTGGAAAAAAGTAGAGAGATTCTTATGCTTACGGTTTTCGGTAACTGACTCCCAAAACCCAAAACAGCGAAGAGCCGAAATTGTGAAACGTGGAGAGGGGAGGCAGGGCACACATACCATGAGAAAACGAAATTTTTGCCTTTACATCCTCAAGTCGGAGAAGGTGTAAAATGAGAGAAAGCCTGAGAAAATCTGGCATTGATATTATTGGAGACGTGTCCTGGGGAACCCATTTCTGTCAATTTTACCAGACAAAAGAAGATTTGGTGGACACACTGGCCCCATATTTCAAGGCCGGGCTGGAAAATAACGAATTTTGTATGTGGATCGTATCACAACCCTCGGAAGTAGAAGAGGCAAAAGAAGCCCTTAGAAGGGCTGTTCCTGATTTTGATGTTTATCTGGAGCGAGGGCAAATAGAAATTTTTCCCTACACTTACTGGTATTTAAAAGAGGGCAATTTCGATTCGGAGAGAGTCTTAAATGGCTGGGTTGAAAAACTCAACCAGGCCCTGACTAATGGCTATGACGGTCTGAGGTTGGGAAATTCTTTCCGGCTGAAAAAAAAGGATTGGAGTGATTTTGATGATTATGAGGAACAGGTAAACGATGTCATTGGCAATTACCAGATGATTGCTCTCTGTACATATCCTCTCGACTGGTGCAACGTAGCTGAGATCATCGATGTGGTCATCAACCACCAATTTGCTTTGATCAAAAGGGAAGGAAAATGGGAACAGATAGAAAGCTCCAGGCGCAAGAAAGCAGAAGAGAAAATTCAGAATCTGGCGAATATTGTGGAATATTCGAACGATGCCATTATAATCAAATCCCTTGATGGCATCATTACCAGCTGGAATAAAGGTGCAGAGCAAATTTATGGTTATTCATCTGGAGAAGTTCTGGGAAAGCCCATATCCATTCTGGAGCCATCCATATTAGTTGAAGAAACAGAAGAATTGGCTGAACTGATTAAACAGGGAGATAAAATCCACAATTATGAGACTCTACGGTTAAGAAAGGATGGTAGGATAATAAATGTCTCACTAACTATTTCTCCGGTTTTTGATGCATCCGGAAAGCTGACCGATATCTCGGTTATTGCTAGAGATATAACCAAAAGTAAAATAGCAGAAGAAAAACTTCGGAAAAACGAGGAAAGATACAGGATTGCCACAGAGCAGACAGGACAGGTGGTATATGAGTACGATTTAAGAACAGATAAGAGCAGCTGGGCAGGTGCCATAGAAGAAGTTACAGGGTATAGTTTTGAAGAAATCCATAAGCTTGGCAAGGAAGTCTGGATTAAAAATATCCATCCCACAGATATGAATCGAGGGGATGAGAAATTTCAGAGTGTGAGAAATACCGGAGGCAGATTTAAGGAAGAATTAAGGTTGAGAAAAAAAGATGGAACTTGCATTTATATAGAAAATAATGGAGTCTGGCTTACGGATTATGAGGGTCAGCCTTACGGGACTATAGGAGTACTGAAAGATATTTCAGAGAAAAAACTTGCCAGTAAAAAACTTCAAGAAAGTGAAGAACGATATCGTACAGCAGCCGAACAGACCGGGCAGTTTATATTCGATTTCGATTTCGAAACACATGAAGTCAGATGGGCAGGAGCTATACGGGAAGTAACAGGGTACGATCCGGAAGAGTTAGAGAATTTAGATAAATCGGTTTGGATAGAACATGTGCATCCTGAAGACAGGATGGAACTGCTTGAGAACCTGATGAAGTCTTTTGAGGAAGATAAAAAATTTCAGGTAGAATTCAGGTTCAGAAAAAAAGATGGCAACTACATCTATGCCGAAAACTATGGAGTCTGGCTAAAAAGTGACGACGGAAAGGTATACAGAGCCATAGGAGTTATTAAAAATATTACGGAATGGAAACTTGCAATAAAAAATGTTGAAGCGAGTGAGAGGAAATACCGCTCTTTCATACAGAATTTCCATGGGATTGCTTTCCAGCTTGATGAAAACTTTGTTCCTCTATTTCTGCATGGTGCTGTTGAAGAGATCACCGGGTATAGCGAAGAAGAGTTTATGTCCTGGATTAAGTGGAAAGACATAATCCATCCGGAAGACCTGTCTTTCGTTCTCAAAGAAGAGGAAAAGATTCAAAGTTCTCAATCCATTGGTTACGAAGAAACCGAATTTCGTATAAAGCACAGGGACGGAAGAATCAGATGGGTTAATGAAATCTACCAGAAAATTCAGGGAAAGGATGGAAAGCCGGAATTCTATCAGGGTACGATTTATGATGTGACCGAAAGAAAAGAGACAGAAAAGTTCCTTTCGAATATCGAAACTGCCCGTAAAAAAGAAATTCACCATCGGATCAAGAATAACCTGCAAGTAATCTCCTCCCTGCTGGATCTCCAGGCTGAAAAATTCAACAACAGAGAATGTGTAAAGGGTTTGGAAGTCCTGGAAGCCTTCAGGGAAAGTCAGGACAGAGTAATATCAATGGCTCTTATCCATGAGGAACTGTACAAAGGTGGAGGGCTCGATACACTGAACTTTTCTTCGTATGTTGAGGAACTCACTAAGAATCTTTTCCAGACATACAGGCTTGGAAATGCCAGTACAAGCTTAAATATGAATCTGGAAGAAAACATTTTCCTTGATATGGATACTGCAGTCCCATTAGGTATAATCATCAACGAACTTGTTTCAAACTCTCTCAAACATGCATTTGCCGACAGAGATAATGGGATAATTCAAATCAAACTTTGTAGAGAAGACTCCCAGGAAAGCAAAGACAATAGAGCAGGAAGCAATAATGAGGGCTTAAAGGGCACCAGTTTTATTCTGACAATATCAGATAACGGAATAGGTATGCCTGAAAGTTTTGATCTGGAAAATTCCGAAGGTCTTGGCATACAACTGGTAACTACCCTTGTAGACCAGTTAGAAGGTGGATTTGAACTGAAAAAAGACAACGGAATGGAATTCACTATAAGGTTTACAGCAGCGTAAAAGGAGCAAGGATACTAACCATTTCAAGAGTCGTTACTTTATGACCTTCTTAACCTTCAGGTTTTTTGCCACTCTCTTTGCGGCTACTTTTAGGATTTGGTTTTTCTTAAACAAAAAGTCAATAGAAAAAGGAAACTAAAGAGAAGTTAAGGGAAAAAACTGAAGAGATAATCCGGCAAAAAGCCTGGAAACTCTTTAATTTTTAACTCAGGTTTCAGTTCTTTCCACCTTTCAAGTATATCAGGCAGCTCTTTAGGTCGCTCATTAAGGTGCTTTTCAAGTTTTTTCATATGAAGGGAGCCTGAAAGCCTCTATATCCCAGTTAGCCTTTTTTGCCCCTGCCTGATACACGCTTTCCAGGAAATCCAGCACCTTCTGCTCAGGAGCCTCCGCTTCCCTGATGCTGTTATACATGAGAAGGGCAAGCCCGGATTCAGGACTCCAAAAAGCTTCTTTCGGGCTCAGCGGCTCGTCCATAAGCCCTTCGGGCTGCGGGTGCATAAAAGCGTAAAAAGCCGGCTCCCTTACATTCGGGTCCCCTGCCCAGAATCCGAAGCCGATTATCTCATGCGAAGAAGATTCACGTTCAACTACACCTGCTCCCTCTCTCACAGGGACAGCTCTGCCCGAAAACCGGGAAAGAGAGAGGTCAACGTGGTGCCAGAAGAAAGCCACAGGAGAACTTTTCCCTATAAACCGGCCCCTGAAAACCTGAAAGATCGAATCGACCTGTACAAGGACCTGCCAGAACCTCTTCACATACTCTTCATCATATGTCGCATGCGTTTCATCCGTTGCAAAAGGCTTGGTGCTTATGGCAGGTACGTCATAAGGGACCGCCCTGATCTCTGCAGTAATCCCGAGTTCTTTCAGGCATGAAAACACATTTTCATAAAACTCAGCCACGGAAAGTCCCTTCAGGGGAATGGTCCTGGAAGCCCACTCATTTGTTTCGATCCTTAAAACATGGTTCTTGAAATCAAACTCCATCTCAAAAGTTATGCCCCTGTAAGGAATTGGCCCGGTCGTAAGCCCGCGCACCGAGACATAAAAAGGCACGTGCCACCAGTGGTTCTTTTTCGGAAACAACCCGAGCCTTATTTTCCCCACGATCTGCAGAAACAGGTGCAGCGTGTTCTTCGTATCTTCCCATTCTTCAATGGGCAGAGGTGGAAAACGTAGATTTTTGACATTACTGTTCATATACTACCCCCTTCAAGAGCCTTAAGCAGGATTCCCGTTACTTTAGTGGCGGGAGGAATGCGTAATCTTCGCAACCCCTGTTTATGTTTAATATTCACACAAAATCTATAAATAAATTTATGTGAATATGATATACTATGGAATCTACTAAAACAATACAACTGAAAATTCTAAATCCAGATTTTGATTT
>NZ_JJQL01000038.1:0-76428 GCF_000979975.1 Methanosarcina sp. 1.H.A.2.2 | reverse complement strand
GTCTTACTACATTCAGTCACGGTAGAAAAACATACCAAATCCAGAACTACGAATACGCATTACCGTTTTTTAAAGACCCGTGGAAATTTGAAGCGTCTAAAGTAGTGAAACATAAAGACGGAGATTATTATTTCCATCTAACCGTTTCTCAGGAATTGCCTGATAAGAAAATAGAGGACGCTTCTACTTTCATGGGTGTTGATGTAGGCATTAATTATCTCGCCGTAGCTTCTACCACCGACAAAAAATGTAAATTCTTTGCTGGCGGAGAAATCAAAAACAGGAGAAATGTCTACAAAAACATGAGAGCAAGATTACAATCTAAGGGAACTTTGTCAGCTAAACGTGTACTGGAACGGTTAGCAGGGAAAGAGAAACGTCTAATGACAGATGTTAATCATTGCATCTCTAAAGCAATTGTAAAATTTGCAGTTGAAAATAGTGTTTCTGTTATCGGTTTAGAGGACTTGGCCGGAATAAGAGGTCGTACTAATAACAAGTTGAGAAAGAAACAAAAATATCTCCATAACAGTTGGGCTTTCTATCAGTTGCAGCGGTTTATTGAATATAAAGCCAAAAACGCTGGAATAATAACAGAGTATATAAACCCTGAATATACTTCTCAGACTTGTTGCCGATGTAATCACATCTCTATTAATAATCGAAACGGGTTAAAGTTTCGATGTAAAGCATGTGGTTTTGAGCTTAACGCTGATCTAAATGGTGCTCGAAACATCGAACACAGAACACGAGACTATAGGTATATCTTAGAGTCTCAGGGGTGTCTGTCAACCATCCACACGGATAATATGATCTGAGAAATCAGGGATATCCATGCTTGCCACTTCAGTGGCGAGTAGTTGACGAAGTCTCCATCAGTAAACTACAGTAAAGTTACTGGGAGCTTAAAATAATACCATATGGGTTATTATATATAATCAGGTCAATTTTAACGGTGGGAAGTTTTCCTCCCACTACAATAGAAATCAATTTTTAAACTTTAAACAGCGATTTTACAGATTTTGCCGCTTGAATTGATCGAACTTCTTTCACGGGGATTTTGAGTGTTCCACATACTCTATTACCGCCCCGTCCGGATGTCTTACTGTCATATTCCTGCCGGTCGGAACCTTCGCCGGCCCCCGGATAATTTCTGCTCCTTTTTCTTCCAGAAAAGCCCTGAACTCATCGAGAGAATCAACAAGTATCGTCGCCTGTGTGCTTCGGAATGGTTTCTGAGCTTTGTCTGAGCCGGCTACGAATTTTTAAAAGACACTGATGCAGAACTGCAAATTCCGATTTTGAGAAACGAAACTTGGGCCGGAATACATACAGAAAAAGATCTCTGAGACTTTTTGAGGAAAACAAGTTTATATATCCCAAAATCCCATTTTCTGGAGCTTGAAGAAAATATTTTAAAATATCGTTTTTAACGGAAATTCTTCCGAAAAAAATATTATTTAAGTTGTGGAAACCAGGGATTTTAGTCTGCCAATTACTAAATTCTTGTATTCGACTAACCTCGAAGTCCAGTAATATTCCCGGATTTCCCTGTCTTTTATTCTTTCTTCGCGTTTAATAAAGGGCCTTATATACCCCAGTAAAAAGGCTATTCCGGTATAGTGTGGTTTTTTCAGGGTATAGTTAAACACATTCAGTAATATTAAGATTGGATTTTTATTTAGATAGTAAGCCATGTATCCGTTGTATTTGTACCCCTTCCACAAACCTTCTGCACTGCCTGTTAATCTTTTTTCTACCATCTGTATTTCGTTAAATCTTTGAATCTGCCAGCCCCGCATTATGGCTTTTATATTTGAGATTGAATCCGCAGAAGGTTCTAATGAAAAGCCGTCAGTATCAAAAAAGCATTCTTTTGACCAGACTCTTCCGGTGCCTGATGGGAAGTTTTCAGCCTGTCCGGACAGCTTTAATTTTCCATCAATTTCATGGTATAGTCCCCCACTTGCAATACCTAACTTATTGCTGGATTCAAATTTATGCAATATCTTTTCAAAGTATTCTTTTTCCAGTACTGTATCCGCATCCATTGAAGCAATAAAACTATATTGGATTTTATGTCTGCCGCAATATTTTACAATAAAATCAAATCCGGACTTATATACATAAGATACGTGAAAAATTATGTCTCTCGGATGAGGCGGCAAACGTATAGTTTTTATCCAGGCATGTTTGGACACAAAGCTGTGTATTATTTTTGGAGAATTGTCAGTACTTCCATCATCAATAATCAACCAGAGAACAGGTTTTACAGTCTGGGAAATTACGGACTCGATTACCTCATGAAGATTCTTTTCTTCATCCTTAACAGGCGTTATCAAAACATACACAAATAATTCACTCTCCCCAACAACTAAAGAAATTTGCAAGGATATATAGTTGCCGTATTAAGGAGTTTTACCAGTTTCCAACGAATTTTATTCCGGAAGATGTATTATTTTGTGCACACTTTAATAATGGCTTCAGAATAAGTTCAACAATAAAGTTATATTCCTTTGTCACATTGTCCTTATAGATATTTTTATGCAGACTATTAAATACCTTGCGAGAAATAGCGGGTTTTTGTTTCTTAACGGCATAACAACAAATATTCTCAGTTTCTTCGCCATGTTATACATTGCCCGTTACCTGGGCCCCGAGGATTACGGAATATATTGTTTTGCTTTTGCTTTTATCTATTTTTTCAGTTTCATCCCTGACCTGGGAGTCCATCAAATACTTGTAAGGGAGGCTGCAAAATATCCCGAAAAAGCAGGGAAACTGATCGGCAACGGGACGATAATAAAATTCTTCCTTGCGTTCGTTGCATTAATCTTAGCTTTTATTTTTATAAATATCATAAATTTCCCCCCCTCCACAAAAAATGCATTGTATATAGTGTCTCTCGGACTGCTTATAAGCGGAACCGGAGCCTACGGAACTATATATGAAGCAAAATTGAGAATGGAATACTCTTTATTTTTCAACCTGATCAGCAGGGTCTTTCTTCTTACATTTATTTTTCTGGCTGTTGCAAATCATTCGACACTTAATGTTTTTATCTTTGCCTCGGTTTCAGCCACCCTTATACATAATTTATTGATGATCCTTTTCTCAAAAAAATTAGTTAAAGTATCCTTCGATGTTGATCTATCTTTAATAAAACAGCTATTAAAAGAAGCTATTCCGATTGCAGTCGCCTCGGTCTTTACTGTTGTATATTTCAGGATTGATGTCCTTATGCTCTCCTTTTTACGGGGAGATGCTGAAGTCGGGTTTTATTCTGCTGCCTATCGCCTTACAGATGCACTTGTTTTTCTTCCGACAGCGTTTACAACTTCCACATTTCCTTTGATGTCAAAATATTTTAAGGATTCTTTTGATTCATTCAGTTTTGCATATGCCAGGACTTTTAAGTATCTTTTCGCAGCAGGTCTGCTGATTGCAGTCCTGGTAACCTTTGCTTCGGAGAAAATCATTCTGACCTTTTACGGGCCGGAATATCAGAAATCAATAATTGCGCTGCAAATCCTTATCTGGGCAACAGCTATCACGTTCATAAGTGTTCTTATCAGTTCCACATGCGTTTCGAGCGGGAACCAGCAAATAATCTCAAAAACAGCCATATTAGCCGCATTTCTAAACGTAATTTTAAACCTGATACTGATCCCTTCAAATGGCTACGTAGGTGCAGCTATCGCGACTGTATTTTCAGTATTCGGGTCAATGATGTTCGGTCTTTTCTGGATTCATAAGAACCTTTTACACGAAAACCCGCTCAAAGGAGCCGTTTCTCCCCTTATAGGAGCAGGCGTGATATCTCTACTTATTATCCTGTTCGGACCATATATGGATATTCTCGTCCTCAGTGCTGCTTCCATCCCGGTTTTTGCTGCAGTCCTTTATTTCACCGGCTGGATAGATTCCGATGACAAAAATATTCTTTTAAAACTTATTTCCCGCACCACATCCTGATACAAAGAGACGTTCTGATACAAAGAGACGTTCTGATACAAAGAGATGTTCTGATACAAAGAGACGTTCTGATATAAAGAGAAGAAGAGATTTCTAATAGCTCCACAATAAATATTACTAACCTATCTTATTATCTGACTTCAGGTTTCCAGGCCGAAAGACCATAAAAAAGGTTATAAAAATGTTAATACTCGACCACCCCTACGTCTCCGACTTTTTAAAAGATACTGCTGCAGAGATGCAGATTCCTGTTTTAAAAAATGAAATGGCAGCCGAAATAAATGCCAAAAAAGAGCTGAGGCTACTTGAAGAAGCTGAGTTTATAAAATTAATAAAAGAAAAGGGTGAATGTTCCCTTTATTCCAACTCCGAAAACTCCCTTGGCTGGATTTCTGAAAATTTGGATTTTACAGGGTTGCCTGAAAAAATTGAACTTTTCAAGAACAAAATCAAATTCAGAGAACTGCTGGAAAGGATATACCCTGACTTCTATTTCCAGGGCGTTGAGTTTGAAAAGCTGGATGAGATCCGGGTTGAGGATATCAAAAAGCCCTTCATCATAAAACCTGCTGTTGGATTTTTTAGCCTCGGGGTGTACAAAGTATCCACTAACGAGGAATGGTTTTCAGTCCTTCAGCGCATAAAAGCCGAAGTCAAGGAAATTAAGGGACGCTATCCGGTGCAGGTGCTTGATACCGGGAAGTTTATTATCGAAGAAAATATCGAAGGAGAAGAGTTTGCGGTTGATGCTTACTTCAACAGTGCAGGAAAGCCGGTAGTCGTGAACATCTTCAAGCATATTTTCTCTTCGGAAAACGATGTTAGCGACAGGGTATACTTTACTTCAAAATCGGTTATAGAAACCTATCGGGAAGCTGTGGAAGACCTTTTGAAGGAAATAGGGAAACTGGCAGGGCTTAAGAATTTCCCCCTCCATATCGAGCTGCGGATAGGTAACGACAGGAGAATCCAGCCCATTGAGGTGAACCCCATGCGTTTTGCTGGCTGGTGTACAACAGATCTCGCCTATTTTGCATATGGGATTAACACTTACAGGTACTTCCTTGGGCAGCTTGAACCGGACTGGAAAAGGATTCTCGAAGGCAGGGAGGGAAAGAGCTTCTGCCTTGTGATGCTGAACAAGCCGGTAGATTTGAATTTGAATGAAATAAAGGCTTTTGATTATGAAAAATTGCTTTCGGACCTTGAAAAGCCCCTGGAACTCAGGAAAGCCGACCATGAGAAGTACGGCTTCTTCGGGTACATGTTTACCGAAACCAGGGACAGCAATTGGGGAGAAATCGAAAGGATTCTGAAATCGGATTTGAAGGAGTATATTATAGGGAATTAAGTTATTTATCTCTGGAAAATGAAGGCCTTAAGAATAGAGACGTCCTTCGCAGAAAAAAAACCTGGCTACTTTGCGGTCTGGAACTTTTTTACAATCATTTATCAGAAATCTGCTTTTCTCAAAAGGCCGCCCACAAAGCGGGCGGTGAGTGCCCTTGGTATGAGATAAGTAGATCCTGACTCTTTATTGGGATTAAGCTACTTATGGTTCATAACCAGGGTCTTTCGGCTCAAAACAGGTTTTCCTTCAAATATATTTTAAAACTTTTTTAGATCACTTTAACTGGACTTCTGGAAAATGCCATCCAGGAAGTAAAGTATCTATTTATCGCTTAAGGTCGAATCTCCTTAGGAAAAGGGATAGGGGTCCTGACACTGGAAGGCAGCATCATCGAGGTAAATGACCTTGAATATTCCTTCGGCGACGTAAAAGCCGTCGATAACATCAGTTTTACTGTTCAGGAAGGCGAGATTTTCTCTTTTCTCGGGCCAAACGGGGCTGGGAAGAGTACTGTAATCAATATCCTCACCACCCTGCTGATGATCCAGAAGGGGACAGCAAAGGTTGCCGGCTATGACGTGGAAAAAGAGCCTGAAAAGGTAAGGGAATCCATAGGGATTGTTTTTCAGGAGCTGACCCTTGATCGGGACATGACTGTGCGGGAGATCCTGGAGTACCACGGAAGGCTCTATTCCATGCCGAAAACTGCAAGGCAGGAACGGATTGAAGAGCTTATTAAACTGGTCGAACTTGAAGGAAAGCGGGATACTCTGACAAGGCACCTCAGCGGTGGGATGAAACGCAGGCTTGAGATTGCAAGGGGGCTTATGACCCGGCCAAAAGTGCTTTTCATGGACGAGCCTACACTCGGGCTTGACCCTCAGACCCGAATAAGGATCTGGGAATATGTAAAGGATATCAACCAGCAGGGCACAACCATTTTCCTGACAACCCATTATATGGACGAAGCCGACCAGCTCAGCGACAGGATCAGCATCATAGACCACGGAGAAATCATTGTCACGGGCAAGCCCTGGGAGTTAAAAAACGCCCTTGGACAGGACCTTATCTACCTGGAAAGCAGTGACAATGCTGCTGCTTCAGGTTTGCTCAAAGGGCTTTCCAGTGTAAAAGGGATCAGGGAAAAATCAAAGGGAATAGTTGTCATGGTCAATGTGGACGGCACCTATCTGCTGCCTGAGATCATGGATCTACTTCGAAACGGGGGGATCAGGGTTAAGGCCGTAAACCTCAAAAAACCTTCAATGGATGATGTTTTTGTCCACTACACCGGCAGGGAGTTCAGGGACGAGGGAGCAGAGAAGGGGTCGGTGGCAATCGTGCGGGCAGGGAGGCGTTAAAGATGCACACGGGGTTTCTTACCATCTACTGGCGGGATATGCTCAGGTTTGTCAGGTTCAGGACCCTCCTGTTTGCGTCTCTTGTCCAGCCGGCTCTCTGGCTTGCCTTTTTCGGAATTGCGATGTCCAACAACTTTGATCGGGTGACTGCAACTCTCCCGGTCTTTCCCGGGGTCAGGTCTGTTAACTACCTTACCTTCATAGGGGCAGGCGTCATTGCCATGACCACGCTTTTTACAAGCCTCTTCGGGGGGACCGTGCTGCTCTTTGACAAAAACTGGGGGCTTATGCGGGAAACTCTTTCAAGCCCGCTTCCGAGAATCCACATCATTATAGGGATAGGGCTTTCAGGCATGACCAAGTCCTTTATCCAGGCCTCCGTTATCATGGGGTTCGGGCTTTTGCTCGGGGTCCAGTTTTTTGAAGGCTACAGCCCGATGCAGCTTCTTGTTTCCCTGCTCGGGATCATGCTCTTTGTCGGGATATTTTCCCTGGGCTTCCTCTTTCTCTCGGCTGCAATCGCCATAAGCATGGAAAGCCCGGAAGGTATGCAGGCAGTGATAACCCTGCTTACCATGCCCTTCTTTTTCACGAGCAATGCTCTCTATCCTGTAAGTTCTTTTCCTCCACTGCTTCGGGCCCTGTCCACAATCAATCCCCTTACCCATCTGGTCAGCGGGATCAGGTATTTTGCAATAGGGAGCGACTTTTCTGCGATAGGAATCCGTTATACTTACACCCAGAGCGATATCCTTGTCTCCTTCCTTGCCCTGCTGGCTTTTGCAGGAATAATGTTCCTTATTGCAAGGTGGAGGTTTAGCAAGGTGACTGTCACATGATTCACGTTTTAAAAAATTGAACAGAATGAAAACCATGGTTTGTGAGCACAAAGATTTGATACAAATAGAAGATGTAGAACCGGGCTCAAAGGGTTGTGGGGAATGCCTGAAAAGCGGAGACAGGTGGGTGCATTTGAGGATATGTCTTATCTGCGGGCACGTGGGATGCTGTGACATGTCAAAAAACAAGCATGCAACAAAACACTTTCAGGAGACCGGACACCCCATAATTCAGTCTTTCCAGCCCGGAGAAGACTGGAAGTATTGCTATCTGGACGGCGAATATCTGGAGTGAACCTGAAGAATATCTGGAATAAACCGGCAGCTCTAACTTTCATCTTCCTGCCATCAGGAACTCAGCCAGGGCTCCGGAGAAATCAGTGCTTTTTTTCAAGGAAGGCAAGTTAATCAATAGAAAAAGAACCTGAAACCAGGTATGAAAGAACATGTCGCAAGAAATTAAGTTTGAAAGAGATATTTATTCCTGAACCCTATTATGGAACTATGTTTCCAAAAGTATATGCGTCCTCCGATCCGATTATTAAATTTGAGATTAAATAAAAAATTACTGGATAAAACTGTTCAAGTACAGGTGATACTGATGATGAGCTTAAAAGGCCAAACAGCAATCGTAACTGGAGGGGGCAGAGGGATCGGGAGGGCGGTCTGCCTGTCGCTGGCAAAAGAGGGAGCAAATATTGTCATTGTGGCAAGGCACAGGGAAGAAATCGAAGAAACCGCAAGAATGGTCAAAAACATAGGGAGCAGATCCCTTGAGATCCAGGCAGATGTGAGATCTGAAGCGGATGTTGAGGGTATGATCCTGAAGGCCATCGAGAAGTGTGGGAGGATTGATATCCTCGTCAACAATGCTGGGGTCGTACACATGAACCATATAGAAGAGACCTCAATTGAAGAATACGACGAGATGATGGATACAAATGTTAAGGGGACTTTCCTCTGCACGAAATACGCTGTGCCTTATCTTGAAAAGAGCGAAAACGGCAAGATAATTAATATCTCCTCAGGCGCAGGCAAGCACGGGCTTTCAGACCTTTCCGTCTACTGTGCCTCGAAGTTTGCGGTAAACGGAATGACCGAAGCCCTGGCTTCCGAGTTGAGCGGAAGGGTGATGGTCTATTCCGTCTGCCCGGGGGCAGTGGACTCGGAGATGTACCATTCCATGTTCAAGGACAGGCCTGTGCTCAAACCGGACCACGTTGCTGAAAAAGTCCTGGAACTGGCTCTCCCAGAGTCAAACATAATTTCAGGCTCGGTCATCGAGGTCTATGCCCCGCCGGTCCCGCTGCTCTGATAGGCTATAAAGGATGGGAAACATTGGTTTTACGGATAACCGAAAAGGCATGCAAGGGAGAATCCACCTGAATTGTCTTTTTCCTCCCTCTTTATGACTTTGTTGGCGGATATTTGCTCAGGTTAAGCTTTACTTCTGATCCAGTTTTACATCTGGTTCAGTTTTCCTTCCGAATTTTTAGCCTGAACAGGGCTAAGCTTGATGATTTCCTTTTCAGAACTCTTTCTCAGAAACTATGCTTCCAAAGATATATCCTTCATCCTGCTAAAGAATTAATAAAGGGACTTCTATGAAACTGAAAGGTCAGACAGCTATTGTAACCGGTGGGGGAAGAGGAATTGGAAGGGCCATCTGCCTGGCGCTGGCAGGAGAAGGAGCCGATGTTGTAATTGCTGCAAGAACCGGGAAAGAGATCAGGGAAACTGTCCGGCTGGTTGAGAGAAAAGGAGGAAGGGCTCTTGCAGTAAAGACCGATCTCAGGGTAGAAAGAGACGTTAAGGACCTTATTTCAAAGGCAGTAAATGCCTTTGGGAGGATTGACATTCTGGTGAATAATGCCGGAGTAGCATACAATAAGTACCTTGTGGAAACCTCAACAGAGGAATATGATGAAATAATGGACACAAACGTGAAGGGGATTTTTTACTGCACAAAATATGCCCTGCCCCAGTTGCTGAAGCGGGGGAACGGCCGGATCATCAACATAGCTTCAGAGGAAGGAAAACGTGGGGTCCCTAAGCTTTCGGTTTACTGCGCCTCGAAATTTGCGATAATAGGCCTAACCGAAGCTCTTGCCTACGAGGTGGGAGGAGGGCTGCAGGTATATGCAGTCTGCCCTGCAGGTGTGGACACCCGGATGTACCACTCCATATACTCCGATGTGCCGACTCTCAAACCGGAAGATGTTGCAAAGCAGGTACTGGCCCTCTGCCTGCCGGAAACGACCCTCCCCTCAGGCTCTTCAGTTGAGGTCTACAGCCCACCTGTAAGGGTTGTTTTTTAATGGGGTATTGAAAGAGGGACAAACTCAGGAAGTTAAGGGGGAAGCTGAGGAGGAAGTATGTTCAAAAACCGTAAAGATGCAGGAGAGAAACTGGCTCAAGCTCTTGAAATGTACAGGCCTGAAAACCCTCTGATCCTTGCTATTCCGCGCGGGGGGGTGGAAGTGGGACTGCAGGTTTCAAGGAAGCTGGGAGCTGATTTCTCCCTTATTATTGTAAGGAAACTGCCTTTTCCTGACAACCCTGAAGCCGGATTCGGGGCAATAGCCGAGAACGGGAGTACCTTTATTATAAAAAATGCCGGCTACTGGCTCGCCAGGGAAACTATTGAAAAGATCAAACAGGAACAGATTGCTGAGGTCGAAAGGCGCGTAAATGCTTTCAGAGGGGGAAATCCTCTGCCTAAACTTTCAAGAAGAACAATAATCCTTGTCGATGACGGGATTGCTATGGGTTCTACCATGCGGGTAGCCATTAAACTTTGCAGAGCCAGGAAGGCAGGAAAAATTGTAGTTGCTGTGCCTGTGGCGGGAAGAGAGGCAGCAGACGCGATAGCAAAAGAAGCCGATGAACTCGTAGTACTCGATATACCTGTCTATTTCAGGGCTGTTGCCCAGGTTTATGAAAACTGGTATGATGTCTCGGATGAAGAAGTGCTTGACCTGCTCAGGCAAAGGATAAGTGAAAAAGGGATAAAAGATCATGAGTTTGACCCATCTGAACTGGTAACCTGAAAGAAATTCATGATCAAATATCTCTATTAAACAGATCCCGGAAAATGAAGCTTCAAAATTAAATTCCTTTGCACTCAATGTTTCTGTTGTCCTTCCCGAATTGCGCCTCGGGAGTACGCGGTCCTTTTCGCTGCGCTCAAGAGGACTAAGCTACAAAATTACAGGCTTAATTTCCCGAGTTTCGCTTCGGGAGCACGAGGTCCTTTTCGCTGCGCTCAAGAGGACTAAGCTACAAAATTACAGGCTGTATTTCTCTAATTGCGCCTCGGGAGTACGCTGCCCTTTTCGCTTTGCTCAAGGGGGCTAATTTATAGTTTCTCGCAGTGAGCTTTGTTCAAGAGGACTTAGAACAATTCTGGTTCTATTTTTAGTTTAAATCGTTTGCCTGCAAATCATATCCAGTTGCCGTGATGGCACTTCACGAATAAACGACTAATCTTTAACTATATATATCATTAAATCCACTAGAATATTGGGCATCTGGAAAGGTCATTAAAGACTTGTTTTTAACTCTTTTTAATAACCCCCCCATACCCCCCAACTCCCCAATATCCAGATGCCCAATCCCCATATTACAGATATCTTTTTAATTCTCTTTTCCATCTTAGTTTCGTCTCCCAAGTTCCGCTTCGGCACCCGAGTTCCGTTTCGGGATCACAGGAAATCGGTGATTTTCTGGGAGTTGCACTGCAAGTGCAACAGCACGCGGTCCTTTTCGCTCCGCTCAAGAGGACTAACTTTTGGCGAAGATTCATAACTTTATCATTATTTCTCAAGCAACAGCTCATCTAACAGACCTGAACAACCGTTTCCATAAGTTTCTCGCTGTCTTCCCGTGCCTTTACAAGTTTTGATTAGAGTTTTCAGGATCGCTATTTAAAAGTAATTAAAAGTAATTAATAGTAACTTATAACTTCTTATAAGTATAATTGTTAAAATGAGCATTATGAGTGAAGCTACCACAATTCCAGTTACAAAAGACGTAAGAGACAGATTGAAACAGTATGGTATGAAAGGGGAAACTTACAACGATATCCTCAAACGCCTTATGAATGAAGTTGACTACGAGACATTCATGGAGCGCCAGTACAAAAAACTGGAAGAAAAAGAGAAATTTGTAAGTCTGGATGAAGTCTGATGAGTTTCGAAATAAAGCTGCATCCTGATACAGTAAAGTTTCTGGTAAATTTGAATCCCGAGACGAAAGAGAGGTTAAAGTCAGGGATAAAAAGTCTGGAAATAGACCCTTTTAAAAGTAGATCCCGTTCCGACATAAAAAAGCTGAAAGGAACGAAAAAAAGAGATGATCTATACCGTTTAAGAGTTGGAGATTATAGAGTTATCTATGCAGTGGAAGAAAATACTGTTTTAGTTCTTGATATAATTCCACGAGAAAGAGGATATGACTGGCTTTGAATCCCGAATTGCCGCCCGAGTTCCGCTTCGGCACCCGAGTTCCGCTTCGGGAGCACGGAGTCCTTTTCACTCGCTACGCTCGCTCAAGAGGACTAACTTTTGGCGAAGATTCATAACTTTATTTTACTTTTCTGTAGCAACTCTCTCTAGATAAGTGAGCTTTACTGAACCGAAGCAACGTCATTAGCTTTTTTAACGGAGCTTGTCCCGCACACAGTGCGGCTTTACCATAATATCAAATAAAGAAAAAAAGAGCTTCTGGTCCCGATTTCAAAAAAGGGAAAATTTACTGAGCTCTATCTCTAAGAAGCCTTTTATTTTATTTTTTTGCTTTTTCGGACTGGCCCGAGCTTCGCCACCCGAATTGCGCCTCGGGAGTACGCGGTCCTTTTCGCTGCGCTCAAGAGGACTTATTTTTGGCGAAGAGTTATAACTTTATTTTTATATTTCGGGGACAGCTCCCTCTAACAAACCCCTGACAACCGTTTCCATAAGTTTCCCGCTATCTTCCCTCTCTTTTCTCAGTTTTAATTCGAGTTCATCACACAACCCCATGAGCTGCTCGACTTTTTCAACGATGCGTTTTTGTTCATTGAGGGGTGGGATTAAAACTGGTAACGAACCTAAACCAACCTGATTGATCGTTTTTTGTCCTGCCGTTGTAATTGTTTTTTGTAAAATGTGTGAACGAGCTTCAGAAGATTCTGCATAAATCCTAAGATAATGCTGATCTATACAATCAGCAGGAAGTTTTACACGAATTAGATGATCGCAATAAGCCCATTTTCTATTGATCACGCAAGGAATGAATCTCCCTACTAGGTTTTCACTACCGTTTACACGTATAACTAAAATGTCCCCCTTATCCACTCTATAGTTTAGTGCTTCTTTTTCAGTTAGATTTATTTCTCTAACCGAATTTTCGCAAAGCTTTCCACTTTTAATATCAGCTAATCTTAAAACTGGTATTGGCTCACCAGCACTAGAGTCTCTTTTAGAAGTGCCGTTCTGGAAATCAAGAACAATATTCCTTAAGTACTCCAAAGTCCATCCCTTTGGAAGTTCATTAGGTATTTCTTCGGTTTCGATTGAAGAAAACGATTTATTTTTCTTAATTCTTCCTTCCTTTACGAGTTTCTTTTTCTCATTATTTATTTTCTCAATCAAAAAACTCGCCGGCTCATCCTCTGGATTCTGCTCCACAAGTTTCCCCTGAACCGCAAGCTGAAGGATCGCCTGCCTTAGTTTTCCAACATTTTCAGGGTTGTCGTAGAGAAGATCAAAGTTTTCGCAAATGCGCTGCCAGTGATGTTCGAATTCTTCCTGGCTTTCTGCGCTGAGCATTCGGTCAAGGGCAGCGCTGTTGAGTTTGCTCTGGATTTCCTGTTTTTTCTGGCGGCGGGCTTCGAGTTTGTTGCAGAGGGACATCAGTTCGTCAACTTTGGCGACGATTCGTTTTTGTTCGGCGAGGGGTGGGAGAGGTGCAACGGTATTGACAATTTTTATCCTCGAAATATTGGGCTGTGCACCACCCGCACCTTGACTTGCAAAATACTTTAGGTATGCCTTTAAAAGGAAGAATAGGTATCTGTTATAAACTCCTGTAAAACAGGTACATGCACATACAGCTTGATTTGTTGTAGCTTCAGTATCTAGAATTGCAACTTTTCCAATAGTCGCACCATACATTGCTATTAAAACATCGTCTTTTTTATTCAACCTAAGCGAACATTCTTTTAATGCTAAATCTGTAATTTTTTCTTCTGATTCTATAATATATCCATCGTTTAATTCTCCAGATTTAAACCATTTTGTAGTGCCGTCATAATAATCGGGGTTTTTTCGATTCGGGGTAGAACCAGCTCCCCAATCTCCGATTTGACCTAATCTTATCCACTCCCAATTAGCGGGTATTTTGAAAAAAAGCTCATCTTCTTTTATTGGAGCAAATGACTCTGATCTGATGAGTTTTTCTTTTATTTGCCTTTTTTTCTCGGCTTCAATTTTCTCAAGCAAAACTGAAGCTGGCTCATCATTCGGGTCCTGTTCCACAAGTTTTCCCATAACTGCGAGCTGCAAAATAAGTTCTCTCAGTTTCTGAACTCCATTCGGCGCATCTGCAAGCAGCTCGAAGTTTTCGAAAAAAACGTCCGGATTCATGCGTTTTTCCCTGCCAGCGCATCCATTAATTCTCTTTTGAGGACGGTCCGGGTTTCTTCAATTTCGGAAAGGAGGGTCTGGTACTTTTCCAGCAGCTCTTCCGGGTCGCCGTGGTCGGTTTCAACTGTGTTGGGGTTTTTGATGTCGAGGTTGTAGTTGCTGGCGATTATGTCTTCTATTTTGACTTTCCAGGCGTTTTCGCTTTCTTCGCGGTTGGTCCACCAGGCTTTTTCGGGGGCGAATTCTTCTATTCGCATGGGTTTGGTTTTGGAGTAGGACTTGTAGCCGGCGGGGTAGGGGTGTTCGTAGTACCAGACTTCTTTTGTGGGTTCGCCTTTGGTGAAGAAAAGGAGGTTGGTTTTTATGCCGGTGTAAGGGCTGAAGACGCCGTTTGGGAGGCGGACTATTGTGTGCAGGTTGCACTCCTCCAGGAGTTTTTCTTTAATGCGGGTCTTTGCGCCTTCCCCGAAAAGGGTGCCGTCAGGGAGAACTATTGCACAGCGGCCTCCATCTTTTAATATGTGCGTTATCAGGACTAAGAAAAGATCAGCGGTTTCTCGGGTCTGGAAGTTTGCCGGGAAATTTGTTTCTATGCCGTCTTCTTCCATGCCTCCGAAAGGTGGATTTGTCACAATTACGTCTACGCGGTCTTTTGGGGTGTAGTCCCGGAGAGGGCGGGCGAGGGTGTTGTCGTGGCGGATACGGGAAGGGACTTCTATTCCGTGGAGAAGCATATTTGTTATGCAGAGCAGGTGCGGGAGCTGTTTTTTCTCAACGCCGGCTATGGATTCCTGCAAAATGCGGTGGTCGTCTACGGAATTCACATATTTTTCACGGATGTGTTCTATCGTGCTGGTCAGAAAACCGCCTGTACCGCAGGCTGGGTCCAGGACTTTTTCGCCAAGCTTCGGGTCAACCATGTCTACCATGAACTGGGTCACGGCTCTCGGGGTATAGAATTCGCCTGCGTTGCCTGCGCTCTGGAGGTCTTTGAGGATTTTCTCGTAAATTGAGCCGAAGGTGTGCAGGTCTTTTGAATTCGTGAAGTCGATATCGTTTATTTTGTTTATGATCTGGCGGATCAGGGTCCCGTTTTTCATGTAGTTGTACGAGTCTTCAAAGACATCTCTGACTACAAAGCCCCTGGGATCGTCTTCTTCGGAAAAGGTGAGGTTTTTCAGGGTTTTGAAGAGCTTTTCGTTGATGAAATCGAGCAGCTTCTCCCCTGTAATGCCTTCCGGGTCGTCTGCCCAGTTCCTCCAGCGCAGTTCTTCCGGGATCGGGGAAACGTAGTTCTCGTCCTCAAGTTCGTATTCTTCTTCCCTTGCATCGAATATTTTCAGGAACAGCATCCAGCCAAGCTGGCTTATGCGCTGGGCGTCACCGTCAACGCCTGCGTCTTTCCGCATGATATCCTGAATCGTTTTAACTGTAGTATCCAGAGACATGTTTTTCCTTTCCCGCAGTTGATTTATTAATTTATTATTTTGATGATTCGGTAATTCTGGTTTAGGTGGTTTTGATAACCGGGGATTCTAATTTCAATGATTTTTATGATTTGTGATTTTAAGGAGTGGTGGTTTGTAAGGAATGGTGATTTTGATGACCGATGATTCGGGTGATTTAAACCGTTATAAAAAATAAACTGGGAACACTATTTTGTAATCCCACATAAGTCCTTCGAATCAGGTTCCCAGTGGTCAGACTTGCAGCGGTCAGGCTTCCAGAGTATAAATCTGGGATTCAAGCCCCCGGACTGCTGTAAGGTAGCTGTTCTTGCCCCCGAACAGTTTCACAATCTCCATCGGGGTCCCTATACGGTCAAATGGCTGCACCTTGAGTACGTTCATGTCTTCAAGGTTTTCAACCCCTTCATCCGCGTACTTATCAAGCAGTGCATCAAGAATTTCCTGAGCATTTTCTTCGTACCTGCTGAAATAATCGCTCTTTTTTACCCTTTCAGCCCGCGCTTTCCTGCTCAGCGGCGGGCGGTCGAAGGCTACATGGCAGATCAGGTCAAAGGGGTCAAAGTCTTTTCCGACCTCTTCTGCAAGCGCTTCGAGCAAAACTCCCCTTTCTTCAAGTTCGGAAAGGATAGCCTGTTTTTTCTCGGCTTCGTTCCAGTGTTTCAAAAAAGAGTCCAGGGACTCAAAGTCCTTGAGTACGGTCTTTCGGGTGTAGTCTTTTAAGGATTCGGTAATCAGTTTTCCGTCCGGCCCGTAGTACTGTGTGCGCTCTGTGACCACATCAACATCCACATCGTCCACAAAGTACTTTTCCCTATTCGTTTCTCCATCCGGGTTTCCGGAGCCACCATGTCCATTTCCGCCTTCAGGCCCGTATATCTCCACAGGCTCGCCATCAAAATCAGGGTCAGCAAAAAGCTCGGTAGCTTTTTTGAAGTCCATGATCGTAAAATAGAATTTCCCGTAATCTTCATTGATCCGGGTCCCTCTGCCTATTATCTGCTTGAACTCGGTCATGGATTGGATGCGTTTGTCCAGTACTATCAGCTTGCAGGTCTGGGCGTCCACCCCGGTACTCATAAGTTTCGAGGTTGTGGCAATCACAGGGTAGCGGCTCTCAGGGCTTATGAAGTTGTCAAGCTCGGCTTTTCCTTCAGGGTTATCCCCCGTAATCCGCATGACGTATTTCCGATTTTCGCCTGCAAGGTCAGGGTTTTCGTTTACGAGGGCTTCTCTCATCCTCTCGGCATGGTCTATGTTCTCGCAGAAAATAATTGTCTTGTCAAAGCGGTCGTTTGCCTTCAGAAACTCCGTGACTTTCCTTGCGACAAGCTCGGTCCTCTTTTCAAGCACAATGTCCCTGTCATAGTCCTTCTGGTTGTAGATCCTGTCCTCGATTTGCCTTCCGTACTTGTCCACCTTGCCTTTTTCCGGCCTCCAGCCTTCAAGGTCTTTGTCAATGTCGATTCGGATAACCCTGTAAGGTGCAAGGAACCCATCTTCAATCCCCTGTTTCAGGGAATACGTGTAAATCGGATCTCCGAAATAGTGGATATTGGAAATCTCCTTTGTCTCTTTAGGGGTCGCCGTCAGTCCGATCTGTGTCGCCGAGGAAAAATACTCAAGAATCTCCCTCCAGGCAGAGTCTTCAGCCGCACTTCCCCTGTGGCATTCATCAACGATTATAAGGTCAAAAAAGTCAGAGGAAAACTGTTTGTAGATATTTTGCTCTTCTTCTGTCCCTGAAACTGCCTGGTAAAGGGACAGGTAAATCTCATAGGACTTTTCAGCTTCCCGGTTCTGGATTTTTGTCATAGCATTTCCGAAATGCTTGAAATCGTTGATCCGGGTCTGGTCGATCAGAATGTTCCGGTCTGCCAGAAAGAGAATCCTTTTCTTTACCCCTGCTTTCCAGAGGCGCCAGATAATCTGAAAAGCCGTAAGTGTCTTTCCCGTGCCTGTTGCCATAACGAGCAGGATTCTGTCCTGCCCCTTTGCAATTGTCTCTACCGTCCGGTTAATTGCTATCCTCTGGTAATAGCGCAGAGGCTTCCTGAAATCAGCAAAATAATCCTGGGTTACGATTTTCTGCCTGCCTTCGTCAAACCCTTTCCATTCACAATACTTCTGCCAGAGAAATTCAGGAGAAGGAAATCTGTCCAGCGAAATTTCCTCTTCAACCTTTCCGAGAGTTCCTGTCCGGTCGTGAAGCAAAAAGGCGTCCCCGTTTGAGCTGAACGCAAAAGGAATGTCCAGCATCTCGGCATACATAAGCGCCTGCTGCATGCCTTCCCCAACGGTATAGATATTTCTTTTAGCTTCGACTATCGCAAGAGGAATGTTGGGTTTGTAGGAAAGGACATAGTCGGCTCTCTTTTGCTTTCCCCTGCTTGTAGTCGAGCCTTTTACAATGATCCTGCCATTTGTAAGTTTCACCTCTTCTCGTATCTGGCGTTCTCCCCAGTTAGCCTGTTTGATTGCAGGTGTGATAAACTTCGAGCAAATGTCCCTTTCACTCAGTTCTTTTTTATAGAGTTCTTCCATTCATAGTCATCCGGCAGAATTTACTATCACATTAGACGGTAAGTAATTTTTAGTGTAGTTCACTACTTTAACTATTAAATCTCTTGTGTTTTTGAAATTCTTACGGGCATGACGACTTTTCAGCATCCTTTAACTTTTTTTTGACTTTTAAATTTTATTATACTAACTATTAACATTAAACTATCAAACGAAAAGTTATCCGGGTTCTCTAACGATTATATTCCTGCGTTGTAATTATGCGTTAAAAATAATATATACTCCAGATGCATAGTATAACTTGCGTTCTCATCAATTGAACACCCACTAGCAAACAAACACCTACTCCAAAAAGATCTACCCCACACTAAAAGGATTAAAAAACGAAAAATTCTCAACCCACAACCCACAACCCACAAGTCAAATACCTCAAGTCAAATACCTCAAACCTCTTCCCACACTAAAAATAAGAAAGTTAAATCTTTTAAACTCTTTCGGAATTTCCAGGTTTTTGAGATGGGGACGCAACCTCTTTTTATATATTATTAAAAACAAAAAAATAAAATAAAATTATTTTTAGTCATTTTTCAATCCTATCACGTAGACGGAAAGTAATTTTCAGTGTAGTTCACTACTTTATCTATTAATTTCTGGTGTTTTTAATATTCTTGCAGGTATGACCACTTTCAGCATTTTTTTGGCCCTTTTTTTAATTTTTAGATTTTGTTATTTTAGATCAAATTATGACTCTGTTCCAAAATCTAGTGATTTTCAATTTTACATTCATCACTGGATTTTGGTATCGAGTCCAAATTATACAATCTATATAATATTAAATTACTAAATAAAAGGTTATATGATCCGCTAATGATTATATGCCTGCGTTGCGATTATGCGTTAAAAATAATATATACCTCAAGTACATAGTATGAATTGCGTTCTCATCAATTGAACACCCCAGTAGCAAACAAACACCTACTCCAAAAAGATTTACCCCACACTAAAATTAAAAAACGAAAAACTCTCACCCCACAAGTAAAATACCTCAAACCTCTTCCCAAACAAAAAGTTAAAAAGTTAAATCTTTTAACTCCTTTCGGAATTTCCAGGTTTTTGAGATGGGAACGCAACCTCTTTTAAAACAAAATTAATAACAAAAAAACTAAAATATTTTTCTAGTCATTTTTCAACCTTAGAATTTTTGCAATTTACTTTTTCGGCTTCTTTGACCTTTATTTAATATCTTCTTTAACCTTTTTCATAATCCCTTCTGCAGCCATGATTCCGGTTGCAGCGGCATTTACTATGTCCCTTGAAAGCCCTGCTCCGTCTCCTGCTGCAAAGAGGTTTTTGATGCTGGTTTCCATCCGGCGGTCAACTTTCAGATGCATGGCGTAGAATTTGACTTCAGGGGCGTAAAGCAGAGTTGAGTCCGAGGCAACGCCGGGAATGATCTCGTTTAAGGTCTCAAGGCCTTCGATTATGTCCATGACTATCCTGTGCGGGAGAGCCATTGAGATATCGCCGGGTGTGACATCTTTTAAGGTGTTTATAACCAGGTTTTTGGCAAGGCGCTCTTTTGTAGAACGGCGTCCGCGCCTGAGGTCGCCCATGCGCTGGAGGACAGGCTTTCCTCCGCCGATCGTTGTTGCGAGTTTTGCGATTGAACGGGCGTATTTGGTTGTGTTTTCCATGGGCTCGGTCAGTTCGATATGGACAAGGAATGCGAAATTGGTGTTTTCGGATTCCGTGTTTGCCATCGAATGGCCGTTGGTCGCAATAAAGTCTTCATATTCTTCCTTTACGACAAAGCCGCGCCTGTTTGTGCAGAAAGTCCTGACAAAGTCATCATAGCGGTGGCTCTGGATATGGAACTTGGGATCCCGGTTGATTTTCGTTACAGGGTCCATAATAATTGCAGGGACTTCTACCCTGACTCCTATGTCAATCCCTCCGTAACGGGCTTCAAGATCATGTTTTTCAATCATTTCCGAGACCCAGTTGCAGCCCCTTCTTCCAGGCGACAGGAGTACGTAACGCGCACGGACAACTCTTCCGCCTGAGAGTATAACTCCTTTGCATGTTTCGCCCTCAACAAGCAGGTCCTGGACTTCGGTCTCAATCAGGAAATCCACACCTTTATCAACAAGGTCCTGTTTGAAGCGCCCTATGACTGCAGGAGCATTGTCCGAACCTATATGCCGCTGCTTGATCTCTATAAACCGGGCTCCGACCGAGGCAGCCCTGCGTTTTAACTCCTCTATTTCCGGGCCTTCGGTAAGGAGAGCACCCTGAGGAGCTCCGAATTTAAGGAAAACTTTATCAACCCTGTCCACCAGTTCCCAGGCTTCTGCCTGGTCTCCGGTCAGGGCTGCAAGGTCTCCTCCTATATCAGGCCGCAGGTTCAGGGTCCCGTCAGAAAACGTCCCGCAGCCCCCAACCCCGCACATGATCTCACACGGAGTGCAGTGCATGCAGTAGCTCTGGGTTTTCATGGGGCACAGGCGTTTGTCAATGTCCCTGCCCATATCAATAACAAGAATTTTCAGTTTCCCGGCCGCAAGCTCGTAAGCTGCAAACATCCCCGCCGGCCCTGCCCCTATAATTACTACATCATATGCAGAGCCTATCTTTTCCTTCTCAACAGCCTGGTTTTCGTCACCCATGGGTAACTCCCCTGGAATTTTGAACGCTAAGCACCGGAATAACCTGTGAATTTCTTTAAGATTATCAATCTAAATTTCGTTATGATATTCTGTTAATTCCCCACCGTTTTTAGCACATTATTATATTCCTTGTTTTTATTATATTTCCTGTTTATATTTACACCACCTCCATGATACACCCGCCTCCGATGAATAGGGTCTCGAACTTCTTCGGCAAAAAGCCGCTTCAGTCCGTACCAGGGGTGTAGAAGTCGTGCCAGAAGTCGTGTCCGTGAGTTTCCACAGGTTACTTTCTTCAAGCATTCCCCAAGTTCAGGACAGTATCTACGCTGAGACCCTTTCATTGATAGGCTTTATGTTCATATTTCAGTTACCAGTGTTTATCCGTGTACTGATCAATCACTGGAAATTGACGAACGAAAGTGCAAGCATAAAGGCCATAAATAGGCAGGCAAACACCATCAGAAAAAACAACTTTTGCAAATAATCCTCCTCCTGTTCCCACTATTTTAATATTCTTTCCCACTACCTAACTATATGTATCACACAGTATAAAAAACTTTCATTTACTCACTGAAATATATGTATGAAAAGTAAATAATTATCCCGAAGTCTCTTTAAAATATATTCTCTCGCCCGAATTGCGCCTCGCCTGAATTGCGTCTCGGGATCACAGGAAACCAGAGCTTTTCTGGGAGTTGCTATGTAATCGCAACAGTCCGCGATCCTTTTCGCTGTGCTCAAGAGGACTATTTTGGGTTTTAGTAGTGAGCTCTGCTCAAGAGGGCCAAATTACAAATATTGGTGGGACTTGAAAAACGGTTTTCGGGGTCAGAGGACGTATTTATTGGCTGGCAAGTCGGTTACAGCCCTGTGTGCCGCGAGGGAGAAAATCAGATATTTTGGGATATTCTGAATAATATATACGGTTAATCAGGGGCTACCGGAACTGTATAAAACAGGCAATTAAAAATAATCCGGATGGGGATTTTAAGTTCTCAGCTAACAGTCCGGGCTGTTAGTTCAGGTCATTAATATTGATAAGAGGCAGGGTTGATGAAATCTTATTTGAAATTTGGCCTGAAATGAGGAAGGTCAAAGAGTCTGAAAATTATTCCTTTCCTCAGTTCATTCTTCTAATAACCAGTTTCCTCACAGCCTTTTTCTGGTCTTCCGTATCAGATGCGCCCTTTTCTGTGCTTTTGAAAAGCTCGGTCCAGACCTTGAAGTGGTAGTCGCTGCCTGCCCCAAGGTCCCTGATCCGGATATCAATAGGCTTTTCTCTCGTAGCTTCCTTTTGCCCTGCGAGTTTGTGGTGAAAGGTTTTTGCTGCAGCCTTTTCCGGGGAAGGGGCAGAGATGACTCCTATCATTCCCCCATTTTCGTCCGTGGCAATGAAGGTCTTTTCCTTTTTCTCCTGCCCTGCCTGCGGATCCTGTTTTATGGTCTCCCGCCTGAGCTGCCTTCTGACCCTGTCAAGGGCATCCCCTGAGTCCTTTTTTTCCGGGATCTGCTTCAGGGCTCTGGCTTCAGAGAGGTGCCTTTCTTTTTTCTCAGGGGGGATGTAGGGGGCTTTTCCCAGGAGTTCGTGCAAAAGCATGACTGCAGCGTGCTTGTCAAGGGGTTCGTTATTGTTCCCGCACTTGGGGGACTGGATACAGCCAGGGCAGCCGCTTTCGCAGGGGCAGCTTTCAATGGCTTTTAAGGTGCCGTCGAGGACCTCTTCAATCAGGTCATAGCCTTTTTCAGCGTACCCGACTCCTCCCCTGTGCCCGTCGTAGATGAAGATCCCGCTTTTGCCTCCGAGATCAGGATGGGATGGAGTTGAAACCCCACCCACATCGCTCCTGTCCACAAGCAGGTGCAGAGGGTACATGGAAATCATCGCATGCTCAACAGCATGGATCCCGCCTGCAAAATCGAGCTTATGCTCTTCGATCAGCTCCTGCAGCCTATTTGGGAGCTTAAGCCAGAGGGCAACTGTCTGAAGGGTTATCGGAGGCATCTCAAGGTCATGGGCACTCATGGTCTCGTCACTGTGGGTCCGGATTTTCCTGTACCCTATAATCGTGTCCGTTACCTCCACGTCCCCAAGCCCGACCTCCACTTCGGGAGCGTGCCGGAGAGGCTTTACCGCATATGTCTCCCGCACCAGGACTGACGAATCTATCATGGGTTTTGTGTAGTAGTTGTCGTGAGCCCTTATGGCGTGGATCTCCTTTTTCTCATGGTCGATCCTGTTTATGTAGAAAGGTTCTCCCCTGTGTATGTAGACCGCACCCGGATGGCATTCCCGGAAAGCCAGGGTCTCCTCTATGTCCTTTTCGATAGGAAAGCTTTTTTCCCCTTCAAAAGCAAGAAGAGAGTATGTATTATTATCTATCCCTCTCAGGGAGACTTGTTTGTAAGGGAAAGGGTCAGTGGAATACTTCAGGTCGCTGCCTGCAAGCAGCCCTTCGGCTTCCAGAAGCTCAACTACTCTTGAATACCCTTTCCCAAAGTACTTTTCATCGGATACCCTGAGAGGGATTTCTTTTGCTGCACAGAGCAGGTGCCCTGCAAGGATATAGGGGTTTTTAGGGTTAAGCACTGCATTTTCGCTGCTTCTTGCAAAAAAGTCGTCCGGGTTTCTCATATAATACTGGTCAAGGGCATTTGTGCCGGCTACCATAAGGACAAGGCTTTCGTTCCCGCTCCTGCCTGCCCTTCCAGCCTGCTGCCTTGCGCTCATAACCGTGCCGGGATAGCCGTCAAGAATGCAGGCATCAAGCCCTCCTATATCTATCCCGAGTTCAAGGGCATTTGTGGAAATGACGCCCCTGAGTTCTCCCGAATTCATTTTCTTTTCGATCTCTTCCCTCTCCCTGTCAAAATAGCCGCTCCTGTAAGAACAGACCGCGGAAGCGAGGCCGCGTTCCCTCAAAAGTTCCCTGCAGCTCTTATACATGCGCTCCACTCCCTGCCTTGATCGCGTAAAGGCAAGGGTCTGGAGCCCCGCCTGGACTGCCCGCGTAAAAAGGGTTGAGGTTTCGGAAAAGCTGTTTCTCCTTACTGTACTTCCCCTTCCGTTCAGGTAAAGAGGGGGGTTCCAGAACACAAATTTCTGGGGGCCGTGTGAAGAGCCGTTATTCTCAACTACTTCTGCTTCCCTTCCCAGCAGGGTTTCAGTATGCTCTTTCGGGTTGCCTATGGTTGCCGAACAGCAGATAAACTGTGGGGAAGCCCCATAGTGTTCAGCAGCCCGGAGAAGCCGTCTGAGCACGTTTGCCATATTACTTCCTATAACTCCCCTGTAGTAATGGCTCTCGTCAACAACAATGAATTTGAGGTTTGAAAAAAAGCGTCTCCAGAGATGGTGCCAGGCAAGGAAGCTCATATGTACCATTTCGGGGTTTGTGAAAACAATATTAGTCTGTCCTTCCCTGATTTCTCTCTTCTGGGCTGCAGTCAGGGCGCCAGTATAACGGGCTATGCCTGCTCCGGAATTCAGTGCCCCTTCAAATTCAAGGAAGGCTTTTAACTGGTCGTTTACAAGGGCATTGAGAGGAGATATATAAAGGGCAGTAGCCTCAGGGTCTTTCATGACAGTTTCAAAAATAGGGATCATGTAAGTAAGGGACTTTCCGCTTGCCGTGCTTGTGCAGAGCACTATGTCTTTTCCTTCCCGGATCTTTTCGATCGCTTCAGCCTGATGGGAGTATAAAGATTCGATTCCAATTCCTGAAAGGGCAGTTTTTACCTGCTCCTTCAGCTCAAGAGGTGAATAAAGGGCGTCCCTTGCAGGTTTTTCTTCAATATGAACTATCTGGTTTTCATATCGGCTGGAAGCTTTTATTTCATTCAGCAGGCGGGAAATCTCCATTTTTCGGCTCCACTTTTTATTTTTCCAATTTTTATTATACCTTATACTCTGTTAATCCACTACGGAGGGTTGATATTTTGAGATCTAATTTTCCCAGTGCGGATGAAGATTACGCTTTAATTTGATCGAAGCCCAACGGCCCAGGCGGGGAGCGGCGCGGGACAAAAGATATGAAAGATGCCGTTCCAGCTTGCCCTTGGATAATATTAACCTATTGACTGCGTACCACCTGCACTTTTAAGATTCTTCGTTTTTTCTTCTTAATTCAAATTTTTGAATCCAGAACTCTGCCTCGTCGTAACAATATTAGCTATATAATGTCGTTTCTAAAAACCAGAAAATGAAAAGACCGGGATACGTGTAAGAACCTAACAGATAAAAATGCCGGTGAAGCTGATAACAAACACACAAAAAACAGTAAGTAAAAGAAATCGAAAATTAGTAAACTGGTTCAGTAACCTGAACCAGTGTACATTATTAGAACTCGACCTTAGGAACTTCCCTTTCGGCTTGCAGGGTTTCAAATAGATCTTTTTTCTTGAATCCCATCAAAGATGCAACAATATTTCTAGGGATTGTCTGAATACTGATATTATATTTCATAACGGTATCATTATAAAATTGTCTTGCGTAGGCAATTTTGTTTTCGGTCTCCATGAGGTCTTTCTGGAGCTGCATGAAGTTCTGGTTGGCTTTCAGGTCCGGATAGTTTTCTGCAACTGCAAAAAGGGATTTCAGGGTAGATGAGAGGTAATTGGATGCTTCTGCAGTTTCATTTACATTATTTGCAGACATTACTGCAGCCCTTGCTTTTGTAATGTTTTCCAAAAGGGTTTTTTCGTGTTTAGCATACCCTTTCACCGTTTCTATCAGGTTGGGGATGAGGTCATAACGCCTTTTCAGCTGGACTTCTATCTGAGCCCAGGAATTTTCTACCCTGTTTCTTTGCTTTATAAGGTCATTGTAAATTATAACGAAGAGCAAACCCAGAATTATTACTACTATTACCATAATTTCTACTATCATATAGATCACCATCTCCTAATCAAAAGTACTTAACCTGGCATTTACACGGCATCATCTTGCACCACCGCCGCCGCCACCTGAGCCGCCGCCCACGCCGCCGACCCCGCCTCCACTTCCGCTTGAAGAAGGAGCTGATGCTGAATAGGCACTCCCAAAACCGGACCCGAACTGGCTGTAACTGTGTTGTACATAGTAGAAGTGACTGTATTTCAGCTGTTCATCAGGAACGACTAAAGACATGTTTTTAAGGACTTCTTCTGCGACTCCCAGAGCAGTTGCATACACCAGGTAAGAGTCCCAGATCTTTATTGATTCCGGCGGATGCTCTTTGAGAGCCGAAAAATCGGTGAGATATTTTCTAAAGTTATCCCAGCGTTCATAATAGAGCCTTCCTTCAGGGGTCCAGCATCCCAGTACCTTTTCGAACATTCCGGAGAAAATTATCATAATTATCCCGAAGACTACAACTAAAGCCACCAGTATATTCACATTTGATGCAAGGGGAAATGATTCTGAAGGGAAATATTTGGAAATTACAACAAAATAAACAACTGCTGCTATTATAGTTGCCACACCGAAAATACCCATATATGTGTTCCCTGTGGACCGGAAGAGTTTCTCAACTACAATATGCTTTTCAACTTTTTTATTCCAGGCCAGCACAAATTGATAGAAATCGGTTCCCTTTCCAAGTTCTTTTTTCAGTTTATCCCAGGAGACCTTATTTTCGGAAGCATGTTTTTTCAATAAATTGAACACATCTTTTTCGAAATCTGCAAGTTTGGGGAGTTTTCCGTTAGTGATCTCAGGGGAGTCCAGACTGACAAGTTCAATTAAAATGTTTTCAGATTCGGATTTGAACAGGCCCAATGCCCTGCTTTCTTCTGATTTTACAGTGTGGAGAGTAATATAACCAAGGTTAGCAAGGTTCATGACCGTGGCTGTAAACCCATCCATTGTAGGAGTACCTATATTCCCCTGCATTATGGCATTAACTACGGCAGGGCTGGAATCAGTAGGAGGCTCTCTCTCATATATTGACTCATAATCTATTTTTGGCTCTCTCCCATACCTGAAATAAATGATGAAGGGAAATGCCAGGGCAAAGACTGCAAATACAATTGCCAGGTTATATAGGCCCTTTAAGATCCAGCCTTTCATTTCATATTCATTCTCAATGGATTTTATTTTTTCAAGGCCCGCTTCATTGTCTACCTGGACCAGGCTGGAATTGGGAGATTCAATTCTTGGGAAAACAACTCTGATCTCATACCATTTATTTGAGGGAATTTCGGATGTCTTTAAATTGAGCACATTCTGTTCCAAACTCGCGTCCTGAGTATAACCGGTCGGATGGATCCAGTACTGTATCTCATTTTCGTTTTCCACAGGGAGCGTAATGCTTCCTTCTAAGCTTCCAAGAGGTTTCTCCCATTCTTCACCCCACAGCTTATAATGAAATTCGGAAACATCGGTGTGGACCTTGACTGCACCATAGTGGTCATAGGAAATAAAAAAGGTCACTTTTTCCGGAGTGGGGGTCGGAAGCTCACCTATCAACTCGTATCCTTCGGAAGTCTGTTCAACTCTGAAGTTACATGCTTCTTCAGAACAATATCCCTGGATATTCCGGATGGATTCTCCGGGGGACACCTCGAGTATTCTAAAAACTTCTTGATAATTTCCTTCAAATGTGTAGGAAATCGATTCTTCAACATGGACTAAGCCGCTGGGATCAATAGTTATATTCGTCGCAGCTCCTTCAAGTGCATAGTCTCTTGCACTGGCTGAGGGTACCAGGCAGAGAAGGACCAGCAAAAGAATAGTTATCTTCAATGCCGCAGGATTAAACGCAGACTTAATACTTGCTTTTCTAACAGGTCCAACAGAACCAGGTTCAATAGAACCTTTTGAAAGCCGCAACCATATTCCTCCAACTCTGTATTAATTTTAAAATATTAATCTTCTCCGAAGGTCATTAAGATCTTAAAGTCTTCGGCTGAAGATATTTACTATTTTTCAGAATCGACAGATCAGCTTTATTTATTTACAGGCTTCCTGAACCTGGTCAGGAAGCTTTCAAAGCCTTCGAAGATTTCTTTTTCCCCAGTATGAAGGGAAAATAGTTGTTAATGATGAAGATCACAGGTACCAGGCAAATAAGATTCAGCACGGTTAAGCTCAGAGCAAAAGCCACATTGTAATAGAAATACTCAAGCTCGACCCCGAAACTCAGAAGTGCCAGTTTTGTCAGGACATCCTTTATAGGAAAATGGAGCGCAAGCACAATCAGGCTATTTCTTCCGTAATATTCCAGGATTCTTGAACTTCCGACTTTTTTGAATAGATAAACAAAGGCAAAGATCCCTGAGAAAGCAAGAAGATAATACGAGAAGAAGCCTCCGTATTTCAGCACGTTCATGTTGACCTTATCGGTTGTAGGGAACTCCAGAAGGTATCCAAGATACAGCAGGTTCAGAAAGATAAAAACCACAGGGAAAATCTTCTCAGCCCGGACGAACTTTTCTCTGAACCCCGAACCCGAATTAAGGCTCGAACTTGAGCTCAGACTCGAATCTGCATTCTGACTCAAACCTGCACTCAGACCTGAACTCGAATAAATGCTTGAGCCATATCCAGACTCTTTTTCCGGCTCTGTGATTTTTTTAAATAAATTTCCGGCTCCGTAAAAGACCACGGCAGAGAGAGCTACATCAGTGTTCCAGAACAGCCTGGTAGGTGCATAAACCGCATAAAGATACCCGACGATACCGGCTGCAATAAGCCAGAGTACAAGTTTTCGCGGTTCCCCGTAATACTTCTTTGCAAACCCGTAAAAGAGAATCTCGGTTACGAATAGGCAGCTCAGGAACCAGAGAGGCGGATTATAAGAGACGAGGGGGCCAAGTGCGTACAGAATGGAATAGATGCCGTAAAGAGTACTGTTTTCGAAAAACTCAATATTCGTGACTCCGGGCTGAAATCCTGCATCCAGCAAAAAGTAAAATAGGCCAGTGAGTAGTGCAAAAGAAAAGTAAGGCACAATAAGAGACCTGAATCTCCCCTTTACAAAATTTGCAGCCGATCCTGCATATTTCTCAAAGTCAAACAGCAGACCGGAAATAAAAAAGAAGAGCGGCATGTGAAAAGAAAATATGTAAGTATCAAGCGCTACAGGTAAGCTGTGGTGCGCAAACACTACAAGCATAATTCCAATTCCTTTTAAAGCGTCAATCCAGTGAAGCCTCATATTAACCCGGGATGTAAACAGTGTTTACAATATAATAATATTTTGTTAATTCTCATTGTGTGTACGTTGTTTCCGAACATTACAAGAACTTCCACGCAACATCGGGAAACTGAATAGTATCTAAAGTAGAAGTTGTTTCCGAATATTACAAGAACTTCCACCACGGTTTATTAGTTTCCATTTTTTTTTTCTATAGCATCCTGGTATTTAATTTAATCTTTTTCCAGGTTTCCCCTGAGCTTTACCCGCACCTCTGTATCTCTTTTTTGCGGATTCTTTGCTTTTAAAGGGCTTTTGAAGGGGCAAAGCTTTAAATCAGATGATTCAGTTGTATCGCATGTTTCATTTTCGGGATTAGATCCCGTTGGAATGTGGTCCTGCAGGCAGGGCTGAACCATGAAACATAAGTGAAACTTGGTGTTTAAATTGTCAAAATCTTTTTACGGATATATACGTGATGCATGGAAAAACCCTGATGAGACATACGTGAACGAGCTCCGCTGGGAGCGCCTCCAGGTCTGGAGGAAGCAGGGTTCCGTGACCAGAATCGAAAGACCAACCAGGATTGACAGGGCACGCTCCCTTGGATACAAAGCCAAGCAGGGAATTGTCGTTGTCAGAGTGAATGTACGCCGTGGAGGGCTTGGTAAATCAAGACCAAAGCGTGGAAGAAGAACCCAGAGGATGGGGACGAATAAGATCTCAGGCGGAATGAGCATCCAGAGGATCGCTGAAGCCCGTGCAGATCGCAAATACCCGAACCTTGAAGTCCTGAACTCCTACTGGGTAGGGGAAGATGGAAAGCACAAGTGGTTTGAAGTCATCCTTGTAGACCCGCACCACCCTGTAATTAAGAGCGACAAGAACCTGAACTGGGTCTGTGACTCATCCATCAGGGGCAGAGCTACCAGAGGCAAAACCAGTGCCGGCAGGAAGGGCAGAGGCATGACTACACGCGGCAAGGGAACTGAAAAGACCAGGCCGAGCATCCGTTCAAATCAGAGTCGAGGCAAGTGATTCATCACATAACAATGCGTGTGATCGCCCACGCAACCGAAGACGTATCCAGAGTCCGCGAGACTCTGGACTTTTTTTTATTAGGTGCTGGCGTAAAGGACAGAGATAAGCTCATAGAAGAGCTTGAGGCTGAAGGGCACCATGGAAATCCAATTACTATCCTTAGCTTACAGCTTAAAAAGAAGGCAGAATGCCTGAAATTTGCCCATTTTGTCCGGGAAAACTTTTCGGAAGAAGATGTGGGAATGCTCAGGAAAGAAATGCCTGAGAGGCTGGACGATGATACGGTTTTTCACCTCCGCTTTGACAAGCAGGCTGCATACCTGCAGCAGGTAAAACTGACTAACTCTTCTGATGCTATTATTGCAAAGGTCAAGATCGAGACCTATCCGAGGAACTGGGAGAAAGCCGGAGCCATAGTGGAGGAGTTATTTGGGTAAACCGAAGTTTTATGATTTTTGCGTTCATGCAGCTCCGGATGGGGACCATACTGCTCCGGAACTGGTTTCCCTTGCCCGGCATTTCGGATACGACGGGATTGCCCTTGCTAACCATTCCGATAAACTCCCTGATAAAAAGCCAGTACTGCCTTCAATAGAGGGTTTTGAGGTCTTCAGGGGAATTGAGCTTGTGGAAGAAAACCCTTCTAAATTACACAGTTTGATCGGAAAATTCAGGAATTCAATGGATGTCCTGATTGTGCACGGAGGGTCCGAAGCAGTCAACAGGGCTGCGCTCGAAAACCCCAGGGTAGACATTCTGAACCACCCGGCTTTTGACAGGAGCAGCGGGTTAAACCAGGTGCTGGCAAAAGCAGCTGCAGAAAATGGAGTTGCAATAGGTATCACCCTTAGACCTATTCTTCATTCCCGGGGTTCAAGGCGTGTCCGTTTGTTGTCCGACCTTAAGGCAAACCTTGAGCTTACCAGAAAATACGAGGTATCCCTTGTCCTTTGCAGTGATGCTATGTCCTGCTTTGACCTGCGCTCCCCAATGGAAACTCTTGCCCTTGCTGAGGTCTGCGGGCTTGAAGAAGACGAGGCTCTTGATGCCATAAGCATTGTTCCGGAAAGAATTATCACAAAGAACCGCCCCGGTCCTGGATATGTAAGGGATGGTATTGAAGTTCTTGAGGGAGATGATCTCTTTTGAAACGCCTGCTTCCTTCGCTCCGCGCTAGAAAGCGCTATCTTGCTTTTGAACTGATCTCAGAAGAGCCTGCAAGCAGAAACGATATTGTAAGGGAAGTTATTTCCTCTGCTTCATCGCTGCTTGGAGATGTCACAACCAGCGACTGTGATATTAAGGTGCTGGGATTTGAAGGCGGAATAGGAATTCTCCAGTGTTCCCATGCCAGAGTAAAAGAAACGAGAGCCTCCCTGGCTGCTCTGACCCGGATTAACGGGAAAAGGGCAACTCTTCATGTGCTGGGAGCGTCAGGCACTGTTAAAGGAGCTACGGAAAAGTTTCTACAGGATTACAGGCTTTTTGAGCCTGAAATACAGGAATGAAAGGATTCGGGACCGGCTTCCGGAAAGGTACCTTAAAGTCCCGAAGCTGTATTAAAATCTCGAATCTGTAATTAAAATCCGGAAGCTGTAATTAAGCTTCTGAAAAGCTGTAATTAAGCTTCTGTTAAACTGGAATCGGGATCCTAACGAGCTAAAGTTAAGGTTCTGGAAAGCTTGACCTGAGACTCAGGAATGTTAGAGCTGAGATCCGGGTTTTCAGAGGGTTTATATGTGGTCTCGTTTATATCCGGTCTTATTTATATGAAGTAAGAACTGGATATCTGCCTTACAGCAGTGACAGAAGTCTGCAGGTATCAGCCAGTCTTAAGGATGTCTGCTGAATACTTCAGGCTGAAAATTTCCGTTGTGAACTTCAGTAACGGCCGAATAAGCTGTCTAATATATGCTATAATGAATGAGTATTAGTGTAACAAAGTATAATAGATTGGCAGAACTGATTGACAGAAGGGCAGCTTTGCCGGGACTCCTGGTAGTTTACTCATGAGTTGTCTGAGAGGGCTTGGAGGCATCCCTGCGTTTTGGAGTGGAATCCTGCAGGAGGTAAATTCTTCCTTACAGGTTCTAAATCTGAATTTAAGCGCCGGAAAAGCCCCGGGCTCTCACAAACATTATAACTGAGTAAATACACTTTATTAACGGACATAGTTAACATTGGAATGGACCTTCATACTCTGTTAAAAAGTTTACTAAAGTGCGTGAATCCGGGTTATGTCTGGAAAACGTACTTTGCAGGGTAAAAGTGCCTTTAAACTCCCTGTAACCGGGATATTTTCCGCTGGTTTCATCAGGAAAAAACTCTGTCAGGATTGAAAGTCCCGTGTAAAAGGCTAAAAACTCTAATAAGGAAGAAATACGTTATAGGGAATCAATAATCGGTTTCCTTACCTGAACACTGGGTCGGGGACTTTAAGCTCCTGAGCTTTCGGGATATCCGCACAGGTTAAATAACGTTTACTGACCAAAGCCTTTTTTGGGCATGCGGTGGTTTAGTTGACGATTCTGCGGATTTGAAATCCCTAAGGAAAAATGACCGGTTTCTGGCCGGGAAAATTGAAACAATATGGAACATATATTAAGGCAAGGAGATACGGAATATGCAGATGGCACCACAGATGGGTTATGACAGGGCAATTACGGTTTTCAGCCCTGACGGAAGACTTTTCCAGGTAGAGTATGCCCGCGAAGCGGTCAAAAGGGGAACAACAGCCGTAGGAATCAAGGCAGCTGATGGGGTAGTGCTGCTTGTTGACAAGCGAATAACAAGCAGGCTTGTGGAAGCCGCATCAATCGAAAAAATATTCCAGATTGACGACCACATAGGAGCCGCAACCTCAGGGCTCGTGGCAGACGCCCGCTCCCTTGTTGACAGGGCTCGTGTAGAAGCCCAGGTAAACAGGGTTTCTTATGATGAACTCATAGGTGTGGAGGTTATCTCCAAGAAAATCTGTGATCACAAGCAGACCTACACCCAGTATGGCGGAGTTCGCCCCTACGGAACTGCACTCCTGATTGCCGGCGTGGATGACCAAAAGCCAAGACTCTTTGAGACCGACCCCAGCGGTGCTCTCCTCGAGTACAAGGCAACAGCCATAGGTGCAGGCAGAAATGCAGTTGTTGAGGTTTTTGAGGCAGACTACAGGGAAGATATGAATATTGATGCTGCTATCCTCCTTGGTATGGACGCGCTCTATAAAGCAGCTGAAGGCAAGTTCGATGCCGGAACCCTTGAAGTGGGTGTTGTATCCCTTCAGGACCAGAAATTCCGAAAACTGAGTCCTGAGGAAGTTGAGAACTACGTTCAGCAGATCCTTGAGAAACACAAGGGAACTGAAAGCAAAGAATAAAACCTATAAATATTTTAAGAACGAGTTATCAGAGAATTTCTGAATCTCAAACTTACGTTATAGAGAAGGTATTCGAAAATGGTGTCCCTGGACGAGGCAGTGACTGCTCGGCTCAAAAGAGGCAGTAAACATTTCGAAGTCCTGGTCGAGCCCGAAGGGGCTCTGGCCTATAAGCGAGGAGAGGAAGTAAACCTCGAAAACATTCTGGCAGTTGAAACTATCTTCGAAGATGCAAACAGAGGGGATCGGGCAGCAGAGTCTGATATAATCAACTCTTTTGAGACAACCGACCCCTTTGAGATTGCTGCCGTGATCCTGAAGAGCGGAGAGCTTCAACTTACCGCTGAGCAGAGAAAACGAATTCTTGAAGAGAAAAAGAAAAAGGTTATCTATACCATTTCCAGAAATGCTATAAACCCTCAGACTAGAGCACCGCATCCTCCCGCACGAATAGAAAGAGCGATGGAAGAGGCAAAGGTGCACATAGACCCTTTAAAAAGCGTAGATCAGCTGGTAGCTATTACAATGAAAGCCATTCGCCCGCTTATCCCTATACGCTTTGAAGAAATTAATATTGCTGTGAAAATCCCTCCCGAATATGCTCCCAAAGCATACGGAGATATTTCCAAAGCCGGAAGCATTACGAAGGAAGAATGGCAACGTGACGGCTCATGGGTTGCAGTAGTGCGGATTCCTGCGGGAGTCCAGACTGATTTTTACGCTCTTATAAATCATCTCACGAAGGGAGAGGCTCAGACTAAACTTTTATAAGAGGATGTTGGATGGATAAAAAAATAGTGATCCCTGGTGACCTGTTATCCGAGGAAATGAAAAAAGCCGGATACGGGACGTATATCAAGAACAACAAGATCTATTCTTCGTTTTGCGGTATTGAAAACCTCAAAGAGGATAAAGTTGGAGTGATCCCACTTGCGGGAGCTTACATCCCCTCAGTGAATGATGTGGTGATAGGGATCGTTATTGTGGTTACTCCATCCAACTGGATACTGAATATTGGAGCTCCTTATGACGGTCTGCTCCATGTATCCGAATATCCGAGAAGAGTCGAATCCCGGGAAATGCCTGAAATTATGAACGTAGGCGACTCTGCAATTCTCAGGGTAAAAGATGTAGACAGCTCCATGAAAATCGAGCTTGCCCTGAGGGACCCGAGCCTTCATAAACTCAAAACAGGCCAGATTGTCGAAGTTGAGCCTGTAAAAGTCCCCCGTGTAATAGGACACGGCGGTTCCATGATCTCCATGCTGAAGAAAGAAACAAACTGCAGCATTTTCGTAGGCCAGAACGGCAGAATATGGATCGATGGAAAGGACGAGGATGTAGAGCTTTTGAGTAAGGCTCTCCGGAAAATCGAAGTTGAAGCCCAGCGTTCCGGATTAACAGACCGGATCTACAATTTTTTGAAAAATGAACGGATTAGACAGAAAGAGTCCAAGCCTGTTACGTTTTTTCAAAATGAAACGAAAGATGCGACTGCAGGACAGGACGATCATTCCGAAGATATATACAGGAAGATCGATGTACTGCTGGACCCGACGAATTAAATTCCGGATGTAGTCAAGAGGATTTTAGGTAAGCTTCTCTAGAGTATTTTGGTTTAGGAGTTGTTTGGAGATTAAAGTATGAGTGATAAACCTGATAAATTAATCACTGACGATGGGCTGCGCCTTGACGGGAGACGTGCGGATGAGATAAGGCCCATGAAAATTGAGATCGGCGTACTTTCACGAGCCGACGGTTCATGTTATCTTGAATGGGGCAGGAATAAGATCCTGGTAGGCGTTTTCGGACCCCGGGAAGCTCATCCCCGCCGCAGCCAGCGCGCAGATTCGGCAGTTATCCGTTACAGGTATAATATGGCATCATTCTCCGTGGAAGACCGTGCTCGTCCGGGACCCAGCAGGCGGAGCATCGAAATCTCAAAGGTTTCCAGGGAAGCTTTCGAACCTGTGATTATGGCTGAGCTGTTTCCGAAGACAGCAATTGATATTTTCGTGGAAGTGCTTCAGGCCGATGCAGGGACAAGGACAGCAGCAATTAATGCTTCAAGTATAGCTCTTGCAGATGCCGGAATCCCCATGAAGGGCCTTATTACCTCCTGTGCTTTCGGAAAGGTTGACGGGCAGATTGTGCTTGACCTCAATAAGGATGAGGACAACTACGGAGACGCTGACTTCCCTGTAGCAATGACCCAGGACGGGGAAATTACTCTTGTCCAGATGGACGGGCACCTTACTCCAGAAGAGATTAAGAAAGGTATGGAGCTCGTAAAGAAAGGGTGCAAGGAGATCCTTGAAATTCAGCAGGCAGTCCTTAGAAAGAAGTTTGAGACTCCTGTTGAGGATACTGCGGAAGAAGCTGCAGTAACTGAAAAGGAAGGCGAAAAAGAAGAGTCCGTACCTGCCCCCGAGGCTGTTCCGGAAGCAGTAGTGGTTGAAGAAGCTGTTGAGGAAACTGAAGAATTCGAAGCAGAGGCATCAGAAGAACCATCTGCAGCTGATGTCCTTTCCACTGAGGTAATTCCTGACTTCGAAGAAGAGCTCGATGAAGAGATTGAAGACGAGTTCGAAGCCGAAGAGGAAGAAGAGTTCGAAGCCGAAGAGGAAGACGAGGATCTTGAAGACGAAGATGAGGCCGAAGAGGAAGAATTTGAGGCTGAATCTGAAGAAGATTTAGAGGACGATTTAGAGGACGATTTAGAAGAAGCTCTTGAAGACGAAGCTGAGTTTGAAGCTTCTTTTGAAGGTACTCCTGAACTCAAAGAGTTTGACGAAATTGAAGCCAGGCTTGAGAAAGAATCTGTCTCCATAGAAGCCGAAGAGGAAATCGGAATCGGGTCTGAAGCTGAGGAATTTGTCGAAGAAGAATCCTCTCTCGAAGAAGAATCCTCCCTTGAAGAAGAATCTTCCCTTGAAGAAGAATCCTCTCTCGAAGAAGAATCCGAAGTTGAGGAAACAGAAGCTGCCTCAGAAGAAACTATTGAGCCTGAAACAGAGGTAGAACCCGAGGTTGAAACCGGGGAAGTTTCCACTGAAGCAGTAGAGGCAGAAGAAGAGCCTGAAGAAGAGCCTGAAGAAGAAACATCCGAAGGTCCCTGGAAGGTAGTAAAAGACCCCTCTGAAGCCGGAAACAGAGGTGAAAAAGATGAGTGAAATCATAGCCACACTTAAGAAGGACTATATTTACAGCCTGATGGTCAAAGGAAAGCGTCAGGACTGGCGCGGGTTTAAAGATTTCAGGGAGCTCAAGCTCGAAACAAACATTATTTCCAAAGCTGAAGGTTCTGCAAAGGTTACCCTTGGGAACACTCAGGTTCTTGTAGGTGTAAAGCTTCAGAAAGGAACTCCATTTCCAGACTCTCAGGATGAAGGAGTGATTATTACCAACCTTGAGCTTAACCCGATAGCTTCTCCCGAATATGAGCCCGGGCCTCCAAGAGAAGAAGCAATCGAAATGGCAAGGGTCGTTGACAGGGGAATCCGGGAATCAGGCGCAATTGATATAAAGAAGCTTTGCATAACGGTGGGAGAATCCGTATGGATTGTCTTTATAGATGTCCATATCCTGAACAATGACGGAAATATCATTGATGCATCCTGTCTTGCTGCAATTGCAGCCCTTATGACCACAGTCGTTCCGAACGAACAACAGGGACTGGGCGAGAACGTGCCCCTTGCAATGAAAGAAATGCCTGTTGGTATAACTCTTGCAAAGGTCGGCTCAAAACTGATGGTTGACCCCTCCCTTGACGAGGAGGCAGTTTGCGAAACAAAACTGACCATAGTTTCCAGTTCGGACGGATCTGTAGCAGGCATGCAGAAAATGGGTTCTGCCCCTCTTTCCGAGGCAGAACTGTTCGAGGCAATAGACCTGGCACTTGAAAAGGCAGCCGAAATCAGGGAACTCTACCTGAAAGGGCTTGCAAAAAGTGAATAAATCAGGCCGGATTAATTAATTATAAATATTAAATGCCAGTATTACGGTCTAAGTGCACGTATTAAGGTGATAGAAGAACCCGGGTCTCTGGGCTAACAGTCCATAGATCGGTTAAGGGCTCTATCACTTTGATTAAATACATTTTAAGGAGTTATAACGATGGCAAAAAAATTCACTAAGAAAGGAAGAATTTCCAGATCTGCAGGCAGGTTTGGTCCCAGGTACGGGAGAAAAGACCGAAAGCTTGTCGCAGACCTGGAAGAACGCATGCGAGCTCCGCATGTATGCTCCAAATGTGCCCGCCCTACAGTTAAAAGGATTGGAACCGGGATCTGGAAATGCAGCAAGTGCGGACACACCTTCGCTGGCGGGACCTATATCCCCTCCACAAGTGTTGGTCAGACCCTGCTGCGCACCATGAAGAACCTTGCTGAGGCAAAGTAAAACAAACAATTTTCAGGGATGTGAGGTTGTATGGGTTATAAGTGCACTCGATGTAAACAGAAAGTGGAAATTGACTACGAGTACACAGGCATCAGGTGTCCGTATTGCGGACACAGGATCCTGGTTAAAGAGCGTCCTACAACCATCAAACGCATCAAGGCCGAGTAAGAAGTATGTTAGTTACTTCTTCTCGTAAACCTTCTGCAAAGACCCGGACGCTTTGCAAGCTTCTTTCACGCTTTATTGCTGGCAGGAGCATTTCCCGCGGCAAGATGGGCATGCAGGAACTTCTGGAGTTTGCAGAGGGGGGGCCTCTCATAGTTGTAGGAGAGTACCACGGAAATCCCGGGGAACTCGGCTTTTATGACGATGCGGGGAAGCTTCTTTTTTCCCTCAGGTTTTCGGACTGGTATTCTGAGGAAATCGATTCTTATTGGTTTCCAGATGTTGAACCGGTGCTTGCAGGCCAGGGAGAGATTGCGGACGCATTTGAGTCTTTTTTCCATTTCAACAGGGTCGAAAGTGATAAGGTCGATCAGCTCCCTCCCCGCTCCACACTGATGGCGGCAGGAGAAAAAGAGGTCGATTTCATGGGCAGCGGGAAGTCCCTTTTTAAGCTTACTGTCAAAGGTTTCAAAAAGTACTGACCGGACACCCTTTTTCAACCCTTTTTTCTGAATTTTCTGGAATTTCAGGTTACTGAGGAATTTCAGTCTATTTTCAGGACTATATTTTAAAATCAACTTTCCTGATTCCTTACCCGGATTTAAGAGTTAAGTTTTCAGAATAAACCTTTTAAAGATAAAGTTAGAATCCATATCCAGTTTAAGAGTTAAGATTTTTAGACCCGGATTCTTCCCAGGAGGAGTTCTTTGAAACTTTCCGCAGAGTTTACATTTGAAACCGAAGCTGTTGAAAAGATCTATCAGGCTGTCCTTCCAGAACTTAATGATAACTTCTCTGAAAGGTCAAGAATAGGGCTGTCCCTTGAAGGTGCAAATTGCCTTGTACTTACGGTTAAAGCCGACGATGCAGTTTCTCTGCGTTCTGCCCTGAACACCTGGTTCAGGCTTATCCAGATCGCTCAGGAAGTCCTTGAAGTCACATCTGAAGATAACTGAAGCATAACTGAAGCATACCTGCCAACCAGCGCTCAGTCGCCAGAATTGCATCTCTAGAGGACATATACCCGGATTTACCAGATAACAGGCACAAAAAGGGATAAGACAAGGAATATACCTTCAAAGACAAGGAATGTACCTTCAAAGACAAGAAATATACTTACAACTGCTTTTTATGCTCCGGGTCCTCAAAATATGTGTGTAAATCATGGACCCAAAATCTATGATTGAGGACAGTGTGGATTTCACCTGTAATATAATTAAATTTTTATATATGTTTATTTAGATTCATTCAAATTTTTTATATATAATTAATAAGTTAAATTAGACTAATAAGTGTTACTATCTTATACATTTTTTTATAATGTATCCCTACTATTATATACTTCCCTCACCTTTTTAATGTATTTATTATATTGCTCTTTAGCTTTTCTTTATCTATAGTCTCTGGGGTGTCTGGAATAGATATTAGTAAAAAAATTTTTATAATAACAATTTTAATTTTTACAGTTCTAACCGTTACGTTTACGTTTACCTATAATATGCAGCTTTCTAATTTTTTGGAGTTTGAACAGGCTAACACATTGAATGATGTTGAAAAGGTACAGAATGTGGTTTCTACCGAACAGAGTTATCTTGATAACATGGTTCAGGACTGGGCCTGCTGGGATGATACTTACCGTTTTATCGATGATGGAAACCAGGATTATATAAATGCAGACCTTCAGAACGAGACTCTTGTAGAACTCAATGTTAATGTGATGCTTTATGTGAATGATTCCGGGAAAGTGGTCTATGCAAAATCGGTAGACATTAATTCTGGAAAAGAAAGACCGGTCCCAGAAGAGCTTCTTAAACTGGTAGAAGAAGGTGCCCTTCTCACAAAATCCGAAAACGACACTATAAGCACTTGTGTTTTGCTCGACGAAGACCCCATGTTTATTGCCTGCCATCCAATCCTTACGACAAAGTATCAGGGGCCTATGAAGGGCACTTTGATTTTCGGGAGGTACTTTGACAGTAAGCTTCTTGATTATTTCAATCAAACTACCTGCTCTTCCATTTTGATGTACAGAACTGATCAGGAGATTCCCCCTGAGATTCAAACGAAATATAAAAACTTTTCGGAGTTTCCGGACAGGAATATTGTCGAACCCATCAGCAAAGAAAAAATAGCAGGTTATTTTGAGTTAAAGGACGTTTCAGGTCAGCCTGCCCTTATTATGAGAGCTGATTTCCCAAGAGAACTCTATTTAAATGGAAAAAAAGCCCTGAATTATATGTATTTTTTCCTTTTGCTAACCGGGCTTGTGACAGGAGCCGGAGTTAAATTTGCACTTGACAGTTTCTTCGTTTCGAGACTGATCGAGATTGACAATTTCGTTACAAAAGTCAGGTCGGAAAAAGATCTTTCCAAAAGATTGGTTCTCAAAGACAACGATGAACTCTATCGCCTCTCAAGAGAAATAAACGGGATGCTGAATGATATCGACCTGGCAGATCAGGAATTAAAGGCACAGGAGCGGGAAAAGAAAGTCCTTCTTGATTCTTTAAACGAGCTGGTTATTTTCGTAAACCCTCAGCTTAATATCATCTGGGCAAATAAAGCTGCTCTTGAATATATGCATGTGGATCTTGAAAAAGCAACGGGAAAACGCCTTAAACCTATTCTGGGTATGAGCGGTCCCCTGGGGGAGCACCTGCAGCTTGAAGAGATCTTTGTATCAGGGAATAAGGAGTCAGGGGAATTTACTGAAGAGGACGGCAACTCCTGGTTTGTCCAGGCAATCCCGGTAACTGACGATAATGGCAAGATCATAGGCGTCCTGGAAACCTGCAGTGACATTACCGGAAGGAAAGCAGTAGAAAAACTTTATCAGGAAAAACAAATAGCAGAAATTGCAAACCATGCCAAGAGCGAGTTCCTGGCAAATATGAGCCATGAACTGAGAACTCCACTTAACTCAATCATAGGGTTCTCAGACCTGCTGTATGAACAGGTTTTCGGGGAGTTGAATGAAAAGCAGTTAAAGTATGCAGGCAATATTTCAAGGAGTGGGAAGCACCTTCTGAATCTGATCAATGATATTCTGGATATTTCTAAAGTAGAAGCCGGAAAACTGAAGCTTGATTATAATGAGTTTGAACTTGCTAATAAGCTCAACACGATAATAAGTCTCCTGTCTCCAATCGCATACCTGAAAAATATTCGAATTGAAATCGATATGGATAGCAAGCTTACAAGCATCTGTGCGGATGAGGCCAGGTTTGCCCAGATAATGTACAACCTCGTTGATAATGCTATCAAGTTCTCCCATGAAAACAGCTCTGTAACAATAGGGGCAAAAATGAAAGGAGACAAGGTAGAAATAACGGTTAAAGATACCGGAATCGGTATTAAAGCTGAGGACCAGCACAAACTCTTCAAGCCCTTCAGCCAGATCGATTCATTTTCCTCCAAAAAATTCCCGGGGACGGGGCTTGGCCTTTCTTTAGTTAAGCAGATTGTAAACCTGCACGGAGGATATGTCTGGTTCAGGAGCAGTCCGGGCGAGGGGAGTACCTTTGCTTTCACAATTCCGATAAACGGCGATAAAAGATATGACGTCAATGCCGGATTAAGTGCGAAAGAACAAAACGGCTGAAAACTAAAGAATGCACTTTAAGGATCTAAATAAAAAATAACTTCCCAACATGCTGTATTTTCCCTTAATAAAAGGTTAGGATTATATAAATCCAGAAAATAAGGTCTATTAGCTCTGAAATTACTAAATTCTCAGTACTTTATAGGATTTTATTAGTATCATATTTCTGGTTTAAAGGGGGAAGTAACGGGTGTGGGTAAATAAATTAACTATTCTTTTAGTGGTTGCTATTTTTCTTGCAGTTGCGATTTGCAGCTCTGCATCCGCAAGGGAGATAACGGTGGATAATAGTGGTTCAGGTGCAGATTTTAAATCGATTCAGGAAGCGGTAAACAGTTCCTCTTCAGGAGATATTATTCTTGTTTATCCGGGTCTCTATAACGAAAGTGTGGATGTAGGGGTACAGAACATAAGCATCATTTCTGAGTCTGAAAATCCTGAAGATACTACTGTTCGGGCTTTTAAAATTAGTGAAAATAACATTACTGTAAGCGGATTTAGCATACAGGAAGTCTTAAAATATGATGGTCATTATTCCTATCCAGTCGAAAACTGCACAATTAAAAATAATGTTTTGAAGCTGGGCACTTATGCTAACGAGTGTTATAATTTCATTATTGAAAAAAATATAATCGTAAATGGCGGCATTGGTGTATCCAGTTTTGACTATCATCCAGGTTCTAATTTTACAATCTCTGACAACCTAATTGTTGAAGGAAGTATTGATATTTATTTAGGACCATATGTTTCCGTGATTAATAATACTCTTTTAAATGGTAGTATAGGTTTAGTTGAAAGCGGTGGACACAGAATTCTCGGGAATCACATCTCAAACAGTCCACATTCTGGAATTAACCTCTGGGAATCTTATTCCAATGAGATAGAAGATAATACGGTTGTGAATTGCAGTAATGGCATTTCTATGGAATTCCTTTCATCGCAGAATACAATCAACAATAACACACTGATTTGCAACGATAAAGGAATTTGGATCAAAGGCTCGGGAGGAAGTAATTCCCTCTTGAATAATACTATTTCAAAGAACAATATTGGGATATTGGTGGAAGCTGATTCTTCAAGTAATTTGGTGGCCAATAATAAGGTGGAGTTAAACAAGAAATACGGGGTATATCTAAACGGAATTGCCTATACTAAACCGTTTAATCGAACGAACCGGTTCTATAACAATATCTTCAATAATACTGTCAATGTTTTTAACGACACAAGCAGTCATTATACTACAGATGTAAGCAATAGAGCCAGAGTGTTTCCGGTTGCTTGGAATACCACAAAAACCTCAGGTACTAATATTGTTGGGGGGTCTTTCCTGGGTGGCAATTACTGGGCAAAGCCTGATGGCACCGGTTTTTCTCAAACCTGTAACGACTGGAATAGAGATGGGATTGGTGACTCTATCTACACGGTCAGTGCGTATGATATTGACTATCTTCCTCTAGTCTCTATATCTAAACAGGATCAAACAGTATTTCCTGTTGCAGACTTCAGTGCCAACGTAACTGGTGGTTATGTACCTCTTTCTGTCATGTTTACAGACTTTTCGCAAAATGCCACATCCAGAGTATGGGATTTCGATAATGACGGAGTCGCTGACTCTACAGATAAAACACCAGTTCATGTGTATCCGGTATCCGGCACCTATATTGTCAATCTGACAGTAAACAATGCAAACGGTACTTTTTCGAGATTATATCCAATAATTGCATCCAATAGGCCCCAATACACTCTCAGGGAGGTTCAGATTACCACAAATATATCAAATCAGATGATGCCTGCCATTTACGGAGATAAAATAGTCTTTTTAGATGACCGCAATGAATGGAGATATTACAATATTTATGTGTACGACCTCTCTACATCCAGGGAAACTCAGATTACTTTCAATAATTCATATTATAATACAGGGCCTGCGATCTATGAGGACAGAATAGTCTGGCAGGAGTATCGCAATGACAATAATCCCAATGTATGGGATAAATTCGATATCCATATGTACAATCTTTCCACTTCAAAAGAAACTCAGATAACTAATAGTGGAAGAGCAAGTAATCCTGCTATCTACGGGAACAGGATAGTGTATATAGATAAGCGCAATGGAAACTCAGACGTATATCTTTACGATCTTTCTACTTCCAACGAAATTCAGATTACTAAAAATGGATCAGCAAGCAGTCCTGATATCTACGGGAACAGAATAGTGTGGCAGGATAATCGCGACAATAAGGGGTATTCAAACTCCGATATCTACCTGTATGATCTCTCCAATTCTACTAAAACTCAAATTACTACGAATGAATCGGATCAGAAATATCCCGCTATTTACGGAGATAAGATAGTGTGGGAAGATTGGCGCAATAGAAATGCAGATATCTACATGTACGATCTTTCCCTCTCCGAGGAAACTCGGATCACCATCAAAGGATCATCATACATTCCTGCAATCTATGAGGACAGGATTGTATGGCAGGATAATCGCAGAGGCTATCCGAACAACGATATTTACATGTACAATCTCTCTACTCACACGGAAACTCAGATCACCTCAAATAAATCCTGGAAGGGGAATTTTGCAATCTATGGTTACAGGATAGTTTGGGATGATTTGCGCAATGGACATAGCATGCATGATGATCCCTACGCAAATGCGGATATTTACATGTGTACCGTTTCAGAAGTGGAGCCCTCATTAAAAGCACCTGTTGCTGATTTCTTTGCCAATATAACGTCAGGAAGTGCGCCCTTAAAAGTATTATTCACTGACAACAGTACAGGTGCACCGATTTACTGGTTCTGGGACTTCGGAGATGGCATCCATTCAAAACATGCTTTGAATGCAACTCACACATTTAATGAACCGGGAAAGTATGATGTAAGTCTTACAGTAACGAATGAAAACGGTAGCAACACAAGGATCATTCCTGAATATATCGTAGTCTCCGAGGACGAAAGACAGGTTAATTGAAAAACAGAGAAATCAGCATAAAGATAAAGGGAAAGTTACTGGCCATATCTTACAAAAGAGATGTATTTGTTCTGCGTTATCAGGTATGAGAGTCAGCCGTTCCTTTATCATTTTTTAGTAACAAAACCTGGTATGTTTGAGTAAAATAGCAAAGGTCAGCACATAAAGAAACGTAAAGGTAAAAAAGAATATATAAAAAGGAAAGATTGAATGAGATTTAACTTAAAATTCATTTGATTCCGGCAAGCAGAAAATAGATTTTTTGCGCTTTCCGGTTTTTTGTCCAGCTGGAGGCTCGATCAATGTATTTTTACATTTTCAACCTCATTTAACAGAATTTTTTTCGTCCCCGATCCGTGATCCATTTTAATACCTTGCCGCTCCGGCTTTTTTCGAATTGGGACCTTTATTTGGCCTGAAAGCCCGCTCCGGGCATTTCTTGGAATCGGTTTTCCCGCGTACTTCAAATCCGAGGCTGAAACATTCGCCTTTTAGCTCATCAATAACCGTATAGAATCTGCAGTCTTGGCATGTAGGCATTAGGATTACTACCTCCAGATACGTGAAGGCTATCTGGTTCTTGAGTCCCAGATACGTTTCCTGAATACAACCTTTAAGCTAAAATCGCCTCCCTTTAAATGAAGGCACAAGGTGTATCCCATAAATAATGTGTATCTGTAAATAAAATGTTTTTGGTAGGGAACAAGGCAGAAGCAGACGGAGGCAGGAGATAATTGCTGCTTTCTCAGGCTTTATAGTGAAAAAATAGTAAAGGTTATTCCGGAGAATAAAGCAGAGATATTAGGTTGATGTTTTCCTTGCATCTGTATCAATAATTTCTGCGTGTTGCAGGGATATCCAGTCATAAACTCTCAGCAGGAAACCCGTTAAATCTTTAGCGGGTATTTAATATCAGGGATATTTAACATCAGGGGTATTTAACATCAGGGTATTTAACATCAGGTTTTCTTATCGCGCCTTACTTCTGTTATCTTTTCAAAACTCTTCGTCCTCTTCGAATTCTACATCAAGGACAGGAAGTTCCCTTACATTTCCTTCTCTGTCATAACAGGTCCAGCTCTGCCTGTTGTAGGGACGGCCCACGATGATATGGAAGTTTCCGGTTTTTGAAAAGAGGTGTAAGTCGGCTTTTGAGGGATTGCGGTTGGGTCCGGGATGGCTGTGGACTGAGCCTGCAGCTTTTACATTCGGCATCATGTAAAGCCTGAGGACTGCATTTGAGTCGCTTGATTCGGTTCCCGGCAGGATAAGCACCTCGGTGATTATTCCGTCTTTCTCCTGCAAAAGCCCGGCAAACTCTTCCGGAGCCATTGACCTGCTAGCTTCAAGGATAAAATCAAGAGTATCACTGGCAATTCCTTTAATCTGCATACAGGGTAATTCTCCTGAAATGGTATATCTCTTTCTGGAGAGCGAGATCTGCAAACTGAGCAATCACTGGAAATAAAATATACAAAAATATCAGGTTCATTTTCCCCCATCGGGTTTATCTATTATTTCGATAAATCATTATGTAGCATTATATTTCTTACAGGCAGTTTTTCCGGAGGTTTCCTTCTCCGGACACAGGGTTTGCTATAGCACAGGGGGTTTTTGGAATAAAAGACGTTTATTCGGTTTTAGGCTTGGAAAGAGATCCGGAAGAAAATATGGGGAAGAACTCTGAAGGAGATTCTCAAAAGGGCTCCGGAAAGGGTATGGAAAAGGATAGTGACACTCACGCTTCATTATATCAGGAATCGCTTGCAATGCACAGGAGGCTGGAGGGTTTACTTGAGGTTGCAAGCAAGGTACGCCTCCGTACAATCCACGACCTCAGCATTGCCTATACGCCCGGAGTTGCTGAGCCGTGCCGGAAAATTAGCGAAAACCAGGGGCTTGTCTACCTTTACACCCTTAAGAAAAATACAGTTGCTGTTGTAACGGACGGGTCAGCAGTGCTCGGGCTTGGGAACATCGGGCCATATGCGGCTCTGCCGGTTATGGAAGGAAAGGCGATCATCTTCAAGGAATTTGCCGGCATAGACGCTTTTCCTATCTGCCTCGATACCCAGGACACCGAAGAGGTGATAAAAGCGGTAAAACACCTGGCTCCGGTTTTCGGAGGCATCAACCTGGAAGATATCAGTGCACCCCGCTGTTTTGAAATAGAAGCAAGGCTGCGGGAAGAGCTTGACCTTCCTGTTATCCATGACGACCAGCACGGGACAGCCATTGTCGTATTTGCCGGGCTCCTGAATGCCCTTAAAATTGTGAAAAAGGAGCTGGATGAGCTAAAAATCGTTATTTCAGGGCTGGGGGCTGCAGGGGTTGCAATTTTCAGGTTCCTGGTCCGGGCAGGCGCAGATCCTGCAAAAATTCTTGCCTGTGACAGCAAGGGGCTTGTGTACGAGGGGCGAGAAGAAGGCATGAACCATATAAAAGAGGAAATTGCAAAGCTTACAAACCCTGAAAAAATAAAAGGCGGTCTCAAAGAAGCTTTTCCATGGGCTGACCTCTTTATCGGGGTTTCAGTCGGAGGGATCGTGACCGAGGATATGGTCCGCTCGATGGCAAAAGATTCTATTGTAATGGCAATGGCAAACCCTGTTCCTGAAATCATGCCCGATGCTGCAAAGCGGGCGGGGGCAAGAATTGTTGCTACCGGCAGGTCGGATTTTCCAAACCAGCTCAATAATTGCCTGAGTTTCCCGGGGCTTTTCAAAGGGGCTCTTGGCACCTGTGCGAGGAGGATAACGCCTGAAATGGAAATGGCAGCAGCCTATGCCCTTGCAAATGTAGTGACCGTTGGTGAGCTTTCCGAAGACCACATTATACCGGACCCCCTTGAGAAGCATGTCGTGCCTGCGGTTGCAAAAGCCGTTGCTAATGCGTCATTTGAAAGTTGTGCTGCAAGAAAAAGCCTTGAAGATAGTGTCTGAAAGAGTTGAATTTTTCAGTTTAGCAGACTAATCTTCAGAATTATTGTTTCAAAAGCAATTTTAACCTAAATTACATATTTTTTCTGTCAAGAATATAGAGGTGGTATGGAATGAATTGCAACAATTTGAAACAGGGTCAGGTTCTTATTTGTGAGAACTGTGGGCTCGAACTTAAGGTGGTAAATGAGTGCGGAGATGACCGCTGCGCTACAGGCTGTACCGGTGATATGGACTGTTGCGGAGAACCGATGAAATTGAAAGAATAAACAAGACAAATTACTGGGGTATGTAAGGCAATAAATCCGCAAGAAGCTGCATAAAAGATAAAACCCGAAAAAGCCTGAAAAGGGATTTTTTCTGGATTTAGGACTCATAAATGTCTAATTTTTGGCTCAATTTCAAGCGTGCCCTTCCGTTGTGAGTTTTACTGCAAGGAAAAGCCTTGAAGATAGTGTCTGAGAGATTCACTGCAGTATCTGAAAGACCCAGACAGTGTCTGAGATACCCATATTTCGGCTGAAAAAATTCTGTTTATATGTTAGAATACTATCGAAATCTCAGAAAAAACAGTTGAAAATATAAAAGCCGTGCTTAAAGTGAAAAAAGAAAGTGTTAATTGGAGTTTATCAGGTCTTGTTCTTTTTAATCTCTTCCAGTATTTTCTTTTGAGTCTCTGCGATCTCTTTTAATGTTGCATTGATCTCTGTCATTATCTCTATCGTTTTTTGTGTCGTGTTTGTTTCTGGGGTTTCCACCAGGTATGTCTCAGTTTGTTCCACTTCTTCCCTTTGCAGTTCCCGCAGAACATCTCCCAATACGCCAAATTCACGGCTCTTGTCGGCGCTCACCGCCTCTTCATCTTCGAGATACATGCTTCTAACAATGCTGCGAAATATAAATAGATTCTTTTTTGAGCTTTAGAGAGAACCTGCCTAAATGAGCTTTGAGATATTGAAAACAAATGTCGTACGGAATACAGGTCAATAATGAATTAATCATATGCCGTACAAAGACGTATGCAGTAAGAAGGAAAAGAAGAAACCGTCCTCGGTGCTAAAACCTGGTGAAAAAAATGGGCGAAATTCAACGAAAGTTTGATGCTATTTCAAAAAAGTATGATGAACAGAGAAGGAAGTTTATACCTTGCTTCGATGACTTTTATGGAGCCGCGGTATCCGTGGCGTCAGTAGATGCGAAAAATCCAGATATCCTGGACATAGGTGCCGGAACAGGACTTCTATCGGCTTTTCTGATGGAAAGATATCCAGATGCATCATTTACACTTATTGATATCTCGGAAAAGATGCTGGATATGGCAAAAGACAGGTTCAGAAATAACTCAAAAGTAAAATACATTGCAGCAGATTATTCAAAGTACGATTTTTCGGAAAAATACGATATGGTAGTGTCAGCCGTATCTATCCATCACCTGGAAGACAAAGAGAAAAAGGAGCTCTACAAAAAAAGCTACTCCATACTTAAAAAGAACGGGGTTTTTATTAACGCCGATCAGGTACATGGAGAAACTCTTTTCATAGAAAACCTGAATAAGACAACCTGGAGACAGCATATCGAAAGCAGCGGCTTGCCCGAAGAAGAAATACTGGCTGGTTATGAAAGAGTTAAACTTGATAAGGATTCAAGCTTGGACCAGCAGCTCGATTGGCTTAAAGAAGCAGGTTTTTGCGATGTTAGCTGTATATATAAGCACTATCAGTTTGCAGTGATGTTTGGGAGAAAACTGGGTAAAAAATAATAGTTGAGGGTTCGATAAAACCAATCTATCATATGAAAAACAAATCTTCTTTTAATTTTCATAAGTGGGGTATATATACAACTGTTGCATTATATTATTTAGGTGGTGGGAAACTCTCGTATGTAATGGGATCTCTATAAATTGGATGAACATCTTTCATGATCCCCACCTCCTACAATTACTTTTCTGGAGTTCTTTTAGATTTTATTAGACTTAAAGCTTAACGGACAGTTTTCTTAATTTTGGCTTTTTTGAGCGTGCGAAAGTGCGGTTCCTGGTGTCCGGATGTGTCGCGCCATTATGGCAATCTTACAGACTTGCTTCCTCTTCTTCTGTTATATTTTCGAATTTCACCTGTATCATATATTGCATCAGCTGTCACTTTGGAAGGCCTGTTTACAGGCCTTCCTATAGGTCTCTGTATCTTGAAATTCTTAAGTGCAGGTACATAAAGCGTGGAGTCATTCTCATTTGCAGAAACAACAATAATAGAGAGGTGTAGCTCCTCTAAATCTACTAAAACGCTTATTTTTACTCCTTTTACTTTCTTGTAACCATCATAACCGATGTTTCCCCTTTTTTAGCAGGAACATCCTTTGTATCAGTAAAGCGATGAGAAAGATCTATTAGTAAAGCAATGAGAAAGATCTAGTTTCTTCAAGTCATAACCTTTGTTTAAAAGTTCATTGCAAATCTTCTGATAGGTACCATGTTCACACAGGTAGAGATGAAATCTATGAACTGTTGACTTAGAGCCATAGATACGAGGAACATCTTTCCAAGTACAACCTGTTGTAACGACATACAAGATTCCATTCATGAACTTCCTTAAGTCTGCATGAGGCCGTCCTGTGTGTGGTTTCTGTGGGGGAAGATAGGTTCTATGGATTTCCACAGATCACCATCTCCTGAAATGACATCACCTTAAATATATAATTTCAACATAATATTAGTTTCGGGATCGGCTCACATTATATTATGGAACATTTATATATTTTAAATGCAATGTATGTGTATTGAAAATAAAGAGATGTATGACAATCTGTTGTTAAAAACCAATTTTTGTTTTTAACCAAAGAGTCGTATACAATCTTATTTTTCAGCAATAACTAACAACTAAAACCAGGGTGAAACAAAATGGCTTATAATGATAGAGGAGACAGGGGAAGAGACAGCAGCCGTGGAGGCTTCGGAGCTCCCAGGGAAATGCACAAGACAAAATGTTCTGATTGTGGTGTTGAAACCGAAGTGCCTTTCAAACCTGACCCGGAAAGACCCGTTTACTGCAGAGAATGTCTTCCTAAGCACAGGAAACCCAGAGAAGACAGATACTAAACCCGAATTTCGCTTTGGCACCCGAATTGCGCCTCGGCACCCGAATTGCGCCTCGGGAGTACGCGGCCCTTTTCGCTGCGCTCAAGAGGGCTAATTTTGGATTATAAAGTGAGTTTCGCTCAAGCGGACTTACACTTTTACTTTTTTAAATATACCTCAGACCCGGAATATACTTTTCTCTTAACTAGTGACCTTACTTTTTTCGTTGGAGCTATCCAAAACTGGACCGCCAAATACTATATGAAAATCTTCTTCAACAACCAATTCAGTTGAAATATATTTTTCCTGCCGGTGGTCTGCTTAAATCTACCCCGAACACGTTTGTAGAGATAAAGTTAAGAAAAGCGAAATTGAAAAACCCGTGGTTTTTACTGCATTATAAGGGTCATTTTGCAGGGCTTCCTTAGATTAAGCGATTCTTTTCCCTTTTTGAGGAGTTTTTCAAATTCGAGCGACGTTTTTTTAAGTGGATTATGGATCAAAAATATCAATATCAAACCCTTACCCATACAAATATTAAGCAAAAACCTCATAATCGGTTCTATGCGGTTCAAAATTATCCTTGAGGAAGACGAAGAAGTCGGAGGGTTTATTGCCAGCTGCCCCGGTTTACCAGGCTGTTTTTCACAGGGAGACACTGTAGAAGAAGCTATTGAAAATATTAAAGAAGCGATTCAGGCCTGCCTGGAATCCCTCGCAGAAGACGACTTGCAGGAATGCATTGGAAAATCCTCCTGTAGAGTTGTTGATGTGGTTGCTTAAATGTCAGGACTTCCTGTAATTTCCGGGATGCAGGCAATTAAAGCCTTTTCTAAAGCTGGCTGGCTTCCCCACCGGCAGGTAGGAAGCCACGTTGTCCTGAGAAAGGAAGGCTCAAAAGTTACGCTTACCGTCCCGAAGCACAAAGAACTGAAGCCGGGTCTTTTAAGAAATTTGATAAAAGCTTCAGGGCTCACGGTAGAAGAATTCGAAGCTCTTTTGAAGTGAGATTTTTTGATTTGGCTACTTTATCGGGTGAGCCTTATTTGTTAAGGTAGTTTTCTTTTTCATATTGCCCAATTCAATTGAAATATATTTTTCCTGCCGGTGGTCTGCTTAAATCTACCCTGAATACGTTTGTAAGAAAAGGGTTAAGAAAAGTGAAATTGAAAAATCCGTGATTTTTACAGCTTTATAAGGGGCACTTTTCCGGGCTTCTTTAGATTAAGCGATTCTTTTCCTCTGGTGGGGGTTTTACTGATCCAAGTGAAGTTCTTAGGTGAATTATGGATAAAGGAAATCTGTCCAAAACTGGACCGTCGAATACAAAATGAAAATCTTCCCCAGAAGCAATTCATTTGAATATCTTTTTTTCCTGCCGGCTATCTGCTTAAATCTACCCTGAATACATTTGCTAAGATAACGTTGAGAAAAGTGAAATTGAAAAACCCGTGAGCTTTGCAACTTCAAAAGAGGGTGCTTTCTTTATCGGTCAGTACCGGTAAATCATTATGGATTTTAGTTAAGTGAGGTTTACTTATCAAATTTGGCAAGAGAATACATTTGTCTTGTTTCCTTATGTTTAAAAATATCTCATTTATCTTCCTGGTTCCAGTTCAACTGTAAGAACCTCGGGAAGTAACTCTTTTTCCCATATACAGAGCTGCTAAAGACTTTCCATTCTGAAAGTGTATTGAACTCTTTCAATTCGCTTGTTTTCCTTTATATGTTGATGCTTCACGAATTCAACATTAATTTTGTTTTGACAAGCATTTTTTAAAAATGACAGGAGAAACTTTCAGGAGATAATTTTTATATTAAATATATTTATGGTCATCTTATTCATTTCATTTAAATCTCTAGGGACTAATGAGAAATTATGACACTATTAAGGCTTATGTGTTAAAGATTAGATAGATCATATTGGGGAGATAAATGAGGAATAATAAAGAAAAGCTATGTTTAATAATTTTAATTTCAACAACTTTGGTGTTCTTATTCTTAACTTCAATATCAGCTGCGGCATCTGCTGTACAGGAAATTCAACTTACACAAAACGGTTCACGAGCATCTACTCCTGCCATTTACGGGGATAATGTCGTATGGTCAGATTATGTTAGTGATTCAGGGATAATTCACCTGTATAACTTGACCACCTCAAAAGATATCCATCTTAATTCATTTCATGGAAGCTGGCCTGCAATCTACGGTGACAAAATTGTATGGCGAGATTATCAGAGTTGTGGGAACAATGATAATTACAATCTTTCTGTTTACGACATCTCAACAGCTGAGAAATTTCAGATTACCAAAAATGTATCTAGAGATAGTATTCCTGCTATTTACGAAGATAAGATTGTATGGCATAATTCTCGAAATGGAGTCTCAGATATCTACATGTATAATCTGTCCACATCTAAGGAATGTCAGATCACAACCAATAGAGTAGCACTTTATCCCGCCATTTATGTTGATAGAATAGTATGGACAGAATATCACAATGGAAATTCCAATATTTACATGTATAATTTATCTACTTCAAAAGAGACTCAAATTACAAACAGTGAATTTCGGCAGATAGATCCCGATATATACGGTGATAATATTGTATGGGCAGGTGACCGTATTGGAGAACGCTACAGTTTAAATCCAGATATTTATATGTATAATATTTCTACTTCTAAAATAACTCAAATTACATACAGTGAATCAGCATCTAGGCCTGCAATACATAAGGATAAAATAGTCTGGAAGGATGGTCGCAATAATAAAGGAATCTCGTCGAATATTTACCTGTACAATATTTCCACACAGGAAGAATTTCAGGTAACCAAAGATGAATCAGGTCAAATGTGGCCTGCTATTTATGGTGACAGAATAGTGTGGAAGGATAATCGTAACGCAGATGAGGGACATTCTGATATTTACACTTGTATGGCTTCGGCAGTATTAAAATCTCCCGATGCAAACTTTTCTGTAGCTCCAGATTTAGGATTTTCCCCTCTGTCTGTACAGTTCACAGATCTCTCAAAAAATGCAATATTAAGATCATGGGACTTCAATAATGACGGAGTACCTGAATCTATAGAAAAGAATCCTGTTTACGTATATACCAATCCTGGAAACTATATTGTTAACCTGACAGTAAGCGATACAAATACTACTGATTCAAAATTATCTACAGTCTTAGTATTTGATGAGCAACTTTTAGATAATCAACTCGTCCTAACAGAAACTCAAATTAGCACCAGTGGAAAAGCTATATACGATTCTCCTGCAATCTATGATGACAAAGTAGTATGGGTTGATCATACTGGAGATTACAGTGGAAATGATAAGTATGACATCTGTCTGTACAATATTTCAACTAAAAGGGAGACTCGGATACACACTACTAACGGATCAGTGTACGGACTTGATATTTACAAGGACAGGATTGTCTGGTATGAATCTCGCAATGGTCAATCCGATATTTACATGTATAATGTCTCCACTTCTAAGGAAACTCAAATTACCTCCGGTGGAAGCACATCCCATCCTGCTATTTATGAGGATAGGATAGTATGGGCAGATAATCGTGATGAAGAAGGAGTGCCCGATATTTACATGTACAACCTCTCTACTTCCAAAGAAAGTAAAATTATTAATGATACATCAGTTGTGGGGCTTGATATCTATGGTGACAGGATAGTGTGGCTGAACTATACCAGTGTATCCTATAGCAATGGATTCTCCAATATTTACATGTACGATCTCTCTACTTCCAAAAAAACTCCGATTACTACCAGCGGGTCAGCAGGATTTCCTGTTGCTATCTATGATGATAGGATAGTGTGGGAGGATGATGGCTATGAAAAAAGGCAGATCTATGTGTATAACATCTCTGATTCCACGGAAATCAAGATAACTCCTGATAATTTAAGTCAGCAGCGTCCTGATATCTACGGTGACAGGATAGTCTGGCAGGATCAACGAAATGGAAACCTTGATATCTTCATGTATAATCTTTCCATTCAGAAAGAAATTCAGATCACTACCAGTAGATTACTTCAGGATTGTCCTGTAATATACGGGGACAGAATATTGTGGTATAATAATGGCAAGTGCGGTAACTATATTCATATGTGCACTATTTCGTTAAAAGGATCGGATATGCCTGTTGCAAGTTTCAGTTCCAATGTTACAAGTGGTTGTTATCCTCTTTCTGTACAATTTACAGATTTATCAGAAAATGCAACAGAATGGAAATGGGATTTTGGAGACAATGCATACTCAGCAGACAGAAATCCTGTACATACATACAATAAAGCTGGAGGGTATACCGTCAGCTTAATAGTCAAAAGTGAAAACGGAACGGATACGGAAAAAAAATCTAAATATATCTCAGTATCCAACTCGAATGATAAAAAGGATTAAAACTAAAAGACGGCAGGTAACTGGTCAAATCTGGCTAAACAAAACGAATATATCCACTTACCAGATTTGAAATCTACCTTTTTGTTACTATTTTTTGGCAAGAAGTATCTTGAACCCTATCCTTCACTTTTGTAATATCATTTGGATTTCTCATGATATTTTTTTCATATTTTGTCTTAAGTTCCCTTCCCCGAATACGTTTGTAAAGGTAAAGTTAAGAAAAGTGAAACTAAAAACCCGTGGTTTTTGCAGCTTTATAAGAGGCACTTTTCCGGGCTTCTTTAGCTTAAACGATTCTTTTTACTTGTAGGGGAGTTTTCCTGATTCGAGCGAAGTTTTTCAGATGAGTTTTGGATCAAGAAAAAAATCATCATGATTAGATAGAGGCATTTTCTTCATCGCTCAGCAACAGTAAACCAAAACTTAATCAGCCGATCCACAGAATCTATATAAGATTTAAACAGCATAAAACTAGATATACCACATTCGGAAAGGTGTAATCATGCTTATCCAGTACATCCACGCAGCTCTTGAAAGGGCACAATATGAAATAATCGATGACGAAGAACCCTATTATGGAGAAGTTCCCGAACTTGAGGGTGTATGGGCTACAGGCAAGACTCTTGAAGAATGCCGTAGAAACCTGGAAGAAGTTATTGACGAATGGATTGTCATCAGATTAAGAAATGGACTTCCTTTACCCCGGATCGGAGACCACATAATCAAAGAACCGGGAGATATTGCAGTTGTCTAAATTGGTTCCTGTCGATTGGCGAACCTTTGTTAAAAGGCTGCAGGAACTGGGATTTGAAGGGCCATATTCTGGCGGAAAGCACCCTTTTATGAGAAGAGGAGATCTTGTTTTAACGATTCCCAATCCACATAAAGGTACAATCGGAGTTGACCTTTTGACCAGAATCCTTAAACAAGCCCGAATCTCAAGGGAAGAGTGGCTTGGAGAGCAAGATTCCTGAAAAATTCCGTTTTCTGGGTAACAGTTCAATTGAAATCTATTTTTCCTGCCGGCGGTCTGCTTAAATCTACCCCGAAAACGTTTGTTAAGGTAATGTTAAGAAAAGTGAAATTGAAAAACCCTTGATTTTTGCATCTTTAAAAGGGGCACTTTGCAGGGCTTTTTTAGATTAAGCGATTCTTTTTCCGAGTGGGAAATTTTTCTGATTTAAGGGACTTTCTCAAGTTAATTATAGACTAAAGAAAGTAGCCCGAAAAAGGATCACTTAATAAGAGGTGAAAATTTCTCCTTATCCTTTCCAAGTAACTCAAAATTAATTCGAAAAAGGTACGTTGGAGTCATCCATCTATATGTCTTTTTATATGATTCAGAAATATCTGTTATTATGGTTGACACACCCGAAAATTTACCCGGTTGGGTAATTTGGCTTATTATTATATTTGCTATTCTCACAATTTTGGTAAAATGGGTATTACCTGTTATAAACTCCTAATTCTGAGACCGATACATGGCAATTTAAAATTCAGATAAATAAGCATGAACTCATTAGAAACTAATATTTAGTGTCTTTCCACTAATATTTTTTAAACATTTTCCCAGTTTTAAGTATTCAGAAGTATCCGAAACTGGACCGCTGAATTCAATATGAAAATCTTCCCCCCTAATCAACTCATCACAAAAAATCAGCTACAATAAATTCTAATGTGAGCTGTACATCCATTTATGTTTCTTTCAAATCTTTCAGCTGGTTGTAAAGAAATTTCTTCGTATTTACATTTTTGAGTACTTTTATCTCCTGCATTCCACATTACGCCAGAGGGCCATCTCTCGGGTACTTTACGGCCATAGAACACAGCCGCACCAAAAACAGGACAAGCCCATTTTTTTGATGCACTTCCAAAACCATGTCTGGCGTAATAACTATCTCCTGAAGAAACTCCGCTTTTTCCTTCTTCATACTTCATATCTTTACTGCCTTTTGGACAAAAACAATGTACGAGGTTTAAAATGACATCTGTGTTTTTGTTTTCGATTCCATCTTCTTTTAACCCAAAAATGTCATAACAAACACTTAAATAATATCGTATGCCATTTAGGGGAAAAATACGTGAATAACCGTCTTCTTCAACTAAATAATTCTTTGCAAAATTATTCTTTACTAAATCTTCGTACTTTTCTTCTTTTTCTGTTGGATAAAATTTTCTACCTCTGGCTCGAATGCCACTTTTATCTATTGCCAAGGCGATCTGATCACACGTTAAACCATCCTTATGGTTTCCATCTATACCAATACAGACAAAAACATTTCTTTTTTCTTTTTTGAGTACCGAAGTTATACATTCCACAGTTTTATCGTACAATTCTTTTGCTCTATCCTCGCCTGCATTAATCCAACCAGCTGGAAACAGTATTATTCCATCGCCTTCAACTTTACTTAGAATACAGCATATGACATCAGATAATATTTGAAAATGAATTTCATTTTTAATTTCATTTTTATCTCGCTGTTTCTCATCTAGCTTTAAAATAACCGTTGAAATCCAATTTGAATTGTTAATTCCTGGAGAAACTGTCTCTTTAGTAGTTTCGTTCAAAATATTGACCTTCAGCTTTCTCTTTGAGTAGTGTTTCTAATTTCCAACAATTGTTTATTATTAATAGATATTCATTTTATTTTTCAGTAGCTTCAATGATAGACACAACTGGAAAAAAATTAAGACCAATATTTCGATAGCTCTGGTAAGTATCCAGCACTCAATTAGTTAAGAAAATTGAAACAAAACAAACAAAAAACAATAGTACAGTAAAAAATATTCATTAAATGAAAAAAAGTCATCCTGCCCCCCCCATTAAACCAAAAGAGCAGGTAAAATTAAAATCTCAAACAATTTTATTTTTCCATCACTTTCCTGTACATCCTTGCCTGTAACCCGTGATACTTCGCAAACCCTTCTATTCCTTCTGGTTGATGAAGAGTTGAGTAATAAATGGCAACATTTTGATCGTTGAGCCAAATTCTGAAGTTCAAAAAAGGTGATCTTTTATTTTTTTGACTAGTGTTGCAGGTAAGCTTGAAAGTTTAATTCCCTCGTTCCCCTGAATTTTTCCTTCCATCTCTCCTTTTTCGTTGTCTGAAAACTTATGGAGAGGAATTGTTTTTGTAACTTTCATGCCATTTCCGTAAAAATCTGCTCCGAGAGATATTGTAAGATCTGTATGAGATTCAGAAAAGTGGACAATTATATCATCAAGCTTCTTTTCCATTGAATCTATTTTTTGTTCCATACATAAATTGGGAATCAGCGGAATGAGAGTAGATACCATTCCATACTGCTTTGGGATGTCTTTTTGTTCTCTAATTTGTTGAATTCTATCGAAAATATGCTGATTTGCAGGTACTCTAGGAACACTTGATTCTAAAGCAAAAATAAGGTTCTCTACATTCCAGGTCATTTCTTCCTGACTACCAATTTCCCATTTCTGAACTTCCCGACTGACAGCGCATGCAATTTCTTCCGTATCAGTACCTTTTGCTTCTTGGCACGCGGTCTTTGCTTTCTCCTGGATTTCTTCGAGGAGGGATTTTAGTTTTCGGTCGAGGATGGGAAGACCTTTTCTCATGACTTCTGTAGCATAAGGAGATATTTCTTCTGTTTCAGTCATCAGCTTTGCAGCTTGCTCACAGTATTTCCTGTAAAAGTTAAGTTCCCCTTTCATGGCTTCTATGTCCATTTTTTCCAGATTTTGGACTTCCTTTAATGCGTTGGCTAGATTTTGAACAGTTTCAAAGAGTAATTTTTTATTTTTTGAATCCTTAACAGCACTTTTTGCTTGTTCAAGGTACATTTCTAGTTCTTTATTTATTTCTTTTTGTTCTTTGAAAATTATTGTATGGAGTGAACGATAAAAAGGATAACAAAATTGAGCTGGATTAAGTGAAGTTGAACTTTTTGCAGCTTCTTCAAAGAGGAGAATAGCGTTTTCAAATTCCTTCTTATATACTTCCTCAGTTTCAGCTTGGGAAGCTTCAAAAATTGAAATTTTTCCAAGGGAGTAATAAGCGTTCATTTTGACTTCGTTTGATTCATCATTTGTAAGGCTTACTAAATTGTCCCTTACCTGTTTTCTATCTGAAACAGTATGATATAAATTTTTCAAAGAGGATACAACCTCTGTTTTTACTTTTTCATCTCTATCCTGTGCTAGTTTATCCAAAGCATCCCATATCTCTTGTTTGTTAGGCACACAAGGTATCTCTAAAATGTGTGTCAAAACAAACCCAAGTACATGTGCTGCATTTCCTCTAACAGGACCACTTTCATCATCTACAAGTTTGTACAGTTCGGTAAATATCTGCTCATCAGATATATATAGCAAAACTGGTGCAAGGGCGAGTGTAGCGTATTTTTTTGCTTCTATGTGTTTGTCATGTATGAGTCTTTTAATATCTTCCCAGGCCGCTTCTTTATCGGGAATATGTTGAAAAGCAGATACAAAAGTAAATGCTGCACCTTCTCGCACGAATTGTTCTTTATCAGAAGAAAGCTCATGTAAAATTTCCCATGCTCTTTTTTTATCGGGAATATATTGAAAGGAGAGGCCAAGTGCAAAACTTGCGCTCCATCTCATTAGCAAATCTTCATCTAAGAGAAATATAATAAGATCTTCCCATGAATTTTGTTTATCTGGAACATGTGGAAAAACAAATCCAAGGTTAAATATAGTGTTCCACCGAACATTAGGAAGCCCTTTTATTGCCAAATTTATTAAATCATCCCATAATTGTTGCTTATCTGGAAATAAACTAAGGTTAGAGTTTATTTGATATAATAAACCATCAAATTCTTGGAAATCACCACTGCAAACTTTCCTGTGAAATTCCTCTTGATCTATCAATTTCCCTGCACCGTTACCTCTTTAACACCTCAAAATTTATAAATCATTCTTTTTCTCTTGCTTTTCATTTCTACAACTTTTTGTTTATGCACATAATTATATTTTCAAGCAGTTATTGAGGAAAAGCCGGTCTCCTTCGTCGACCGGTGAGAGCTCGGGGTATGAAATATGATCTCAAAAACGTTATCTGTTTATAGAAAATATAGAAATTTGCTTCCAAGCAAATAAAAAACAAAACAGAAAAAACGGTTGAAGAATAGAAATTAAAAAAGAAACCTGTTCCCTTAAAAGGAACAGACAAAATCCAAATTTTATTTATCCATTACTTTCCTGTACATCCTTGCCTGGAACCCGTGATACTTCGCAAACCCTTCAGCGTCCTGCTGGTTGATGGTCTGGCTGTCAAACGAGACCAGGTCTTCGGAATACAGGGCATTTGGAGAGGAACGGGCAAGGATAGTAAGTGCGCCTTTGTAGAGCTTCACTTTCACTGTGCCTGTGACCCTTTCCTGGGACTTGTCGATAAAGGCTGAGGTCAGCAAAGAGGGGATCGTCCACAAGGCCATAGTAGGCAAGTTCGGACCACTGCTCTTCAACACTCTTCTTGAACTTCAGTTCCCCGCGGGTCAGGACGAGTTTTTCGAGGTCGGCGTGGGCTGCGATGAGGACGGTTGCAGCCGGGTGCTCGTAGTTCTCACGGGCTCTCTGATCATGAAATGTATTCTAAAATTCTTTTTGATATGAATATAAAATTAGTTCCAGAACAGTTTCTTAGTGGTATATAGATGTCTTGAGTATAATCTTGACTTTGACTAAATTTAAGTAAATATATCTAATTATAGATTAAATAGATTATATACAGAAGATTTAAGATATTCTGGAACTCAAAAATGAGTAAGGGAATTTAGCTATTCACAATGAATCCATCTTCTGTGGGGGGCGCAGAGTATTGGAAGAAGAACAGAAAAATAGAATTTTTATAGTTTTAACAATACTGGTAGCAATACTTGTTTTTGGCTATAGTTTTTATTTAAGTCTTGATGATGAATATGTTTTTGGAGCTTCCGTATCAGATGAATCTGTTTTTGAGGTCTACCTGACCAGCAATGTAGAATACAAGTTTTTAGTTGCAGAGATACCTTATTCAGGTCCCGGGAAGATTTTTGTATCAATAAGCAAGGATTCCTACGTCCCATTTGAAAAAACGTTCAGATTGGATTATTTGGATGGAGTTTACGGCCCCTATCATCCGGATTTTACTGTAGAAGAAAACGGGACTTACAATATACACGTTAAACCACTGGATACTGGCTCGTTTAGAGTAGGAATCAAGGAATATTCATGAGGAGATTCTATTGTTGAAAGCTCATCAAAGTAAAACAGTTATGAGTAATCAGTTGAGTTTGTGATCACGGAAAATAGTTCTGAAGCTTTATTGATTTGCGACTAAAATTGGTTTTGGGATGAGCTCAATAAAAAATAGAAGTCCGTCCCTCTAAAAGGAACAGACAAAATCACAAACTTATTTCTTATCCATTACTTTCCTGTACATCCTGGCCTGGAACCCGTGGTACTTCGCAAACCCTTCAGCGTCCTGCTGGTTAATGGTCTGGCTGTCGAAGGAAACGAGGTCTTCGGAGTAGAGGGCGTTTGGAGAGGAGCGGGCAAGGATAGTAAGTGCGCCTTTGTAGAGCTTCACTTTCACTGTGCCTGTGACCCTTTCCTGGGACTTGTCGATAAAGGCATTGAGGTCGGCATAGAGGGGTTCGTCCACAAGGCCGTAGTAGGCAAGTTCGGACCACTGCTCTTCAACGCTCTTCTTGAACTTCAGTTCCCCGCGGGTGAGGACGAGTTTTTCGAGGTCGGCATGGGCTGCGAGGAGGACGGTTGCAGCCGGGTGCTCGTAATTCTCGCGGGCTTTTAAGCCAAGGACACGGTCTTCGATCATATCGGTCCTGCCGACGCCGTTCTCGCCTGCAATTCCGTTCATCTTCTTGACAAGGGCATAGCCGCCGAGTTTTTCGCCGTCAAGGGAAACCGGGACTCCGGCTTCAAAGGCGATGTCAACGATCCTGGGCTCGTTGGGGGCATCTTCTGCGGATCTGGTCCACTCGAAGATCTCTTCCGGCGGGACGAAGGATGGGTCTTCAAGCCTGCCGCCTTCGATGCTGCGGCTCCAGATGTTTTCGTCAACGCTCCAGGGCTTGGACTTTGTAGCTTCGACAGGGATGCCGTGCTCTTTTGCGTAGTTGATTTCCCATTCGCGGGTCAGGTTCATCTCACGCATCGGGGCGATAACGTCCATGTCGGTCTGGCGGAAAACGGCTTCGAAGCGGAGCTGGTCGTTGCCTTTTCCCGTACAGCCGTGAGCAAGGGCAACTGCGCCTTCTTTTATGGCAGCTTCGACCACTTTCTTGGCGATCAGCGGGCGGGCGACCGATGTGCCCATAACATAGCCTTCGTAGTTTCCGTTGGCTTTGATCAGGGGGAAGATATAATCTCTTACGAACTCTTCCTTTGCATCGATAGTATAGTGCTTGTTGCTGATCTTCTCGGCTTTCACATCAGCTTTCCTGATCTCTTCCTCGGGCTGGCCTACATCGACCGAAATTGTGATTACTTCATCGTACCCGTACTTTTCCTTGAGGATGGGGATGCACACCGAGGTGTCAAGCCCACCGGAATATGCAAGTGCAACTTTCTTTACCATGCTTTTACTACCCCTTGTTTGGCGGATTTGTGATAAGAACGAATAATTAACGTGTTAATGAATTAACAGTCAATGGTTTAACAGTCAATGAATTAACAGTCAATGAATTAACAGTCAATGAATTAATAAGTTTTATAAGTATTATAATTTTAATAATTTTGGGAGCAATATGCTGAGTCCGGATAAATTTGACAGCTAACGGGCTGGTAAGTTTAAATATTGATTATCTTTTGCCGGAGGATGGAAAGCCACCCAGCCGGCTCCGATTCTCACTTTATTTCTTCCGTTAGCGCAATGGTTTTTCTTCAGCAGTTACTCTACTGGCAGGTTTTTTCAGGTCTTTTTCTTTTACCTTACTGCCCCATCTCTTTATGATACTCGTTGATGGATTTGATTGTCAGTTCCTGTCCGTTTTTCATGGTCTCAATGGCATCGGCTGCAGCAACTGCTGCCTGGATGGTGGTGATGTAGGGGACCTTGAAGTCAACAGCTGCCCGCCTGATCCTGGAGCCGTCCTTACGTGACTGCTTGCTTGTGGGGGTGTTGATTATCAGGTCAACTTCGTCCCTGCGCATCATGTCTATGACGTTCGGGCTTCCGTCGTGGATCTTCTTTACAGTGTCCATGAAGACCCCGTGCTGTGCAAGGTAGTTTACAGTACCGCGTGTGCCCATGAGTTCAAGGCCTGCTGCCTGCAGTTTCTTTGCAACTTCCACAAGTTGGGGTTTGTCTGCTTCCCTGATAGAGAGGAAGACCTTTCCTGTAAGGGGCAGGAGGTTGTCAGCTGCAAGCTCTGCCTTATAGTATGCCCTTCCGAAATCGTAGTCAATGCCCATGACCTCTCCGGTACTCTTCATCTCGGGTCCGAGTACGGGGTCTGCTCCCGGCAGTTTGTCAAAGGGCAGGAGGACTTCTTTGATCGAGACATGTTTGGGCTTTGGCTCGTCCGTGTAGCCCAGGCTCTTTAAGCTGTGCCCGGCAATGACTTTGGCTGCAATCTTTGCAAGAGGGAGACCGACAGCTTTTGAGACGAAAGGAATTGTCCTGCTTGAACGCGGGTTTGCTTCAAGCACAAAGACCTTTCCGCCTTTCTCTGCCATCTGGATATTAATCAGGCCCTTGACCCTGAGGCCCAGAGCAATCTTCCGGGTGTAGTCCCTTACCTGGTTAAGCACTTCGGGGGAGAGAGACTGGGGCGGGATAACACAGGCCGAGTCTCCTGAATGTATGCCTGCTTCCTCAATGTGCTCCATGATTGCCCCGATAAGTACATCTTTCCGGTCGCAGACCGCATCCACATCGATTTCGCAGGCGTCTTCCAGGAAGTCATCGATAAGGATGGGGTGTTCCGGAGAGACCCTGACTGCCTCTTTCATATAGCGTTCAAGGTCGATTTCATCATAAACGATTTCCATTGCCCTGCCGCCGAGCACGTAAGAGGGGCGCACCAGTACCGGGAAACCGATCCTTTGTGCAACCTCGATTGCTTCCGGCTGTGAGGTCGCATATCCGCCTTCCGGCTGGGGGACGCCAAGTTTCTGCATAAGGAGGTAGAACTTTTCCCTATCTTCGGCAAGGTCCATATCCTCCGGGTCAGTGCCCATGATCACGGTATCAAGGTCTGTCCTGCGCTTCAACTCCTTTTTCAGGGGGAGTGCAAGGTTGACCGAGGTCTGCCCTCCGAACTGCACAAGGACACCGTCGGGCCTCTCACGTTCGATTACGTTCATAACGTATTCCATGGTGAGGGGTTCAAAAAAGAGCTTGTCCGAGGTGTCAAAGTCAGTTGACACGGTTTCAGGGTTGTTGTTAATGATATGGGTCTCTATGCCCTCTTCCCTGAGTGCGGTTACTGCATGGACGGTACAGTAGTCGAACTCTATTCCCTGCCCGATCCTGATCGGCCCTGCTCCGAGGATGAGGATTTTCTTCCGGTCGGTTGGGGTTGTCTCGCAGGTGTCTTCGTAAGTAGAATAGTAGTAGGGAGTTGCTGCCTGGAACTCGGCTGCACAGGTGTCCACCATCTTGAAGGTAGCAAGAATTCCGGATGCATGCCTGAGATCACTTATTTCCTGCCTGGTTTTTCCCGTCAGCTCTGCAAGGCGGCTGTCAGGGAAACCCATCCTCTTTACTTCGCGCAGGAATTCAGGAGTGAGTTCTTCTACGCGGACGCGCTTTTCCATATCCACGATATTCTTCATCTTTGAGAGGAAGAAGGGGTTGATGCCCGAAAGTTCGGCAATTTCCTTTACCGGCATTCCCCTCTCAAGCGCGTGGAAGATCACAAAAAGGCGTTCGCTTGTGGGGGTCTTGAGGAGAGTTTTGATTTCAGGCTCTTCCCAGCGTTTTATTCCCAGCTGGGAGTCAATGTCAAGAGACTTGAAAGCCTTCAGGAGGGACTCTTCAATTGTCCTGCCTATTGCCATGATTTCTCCCGTACTTTTCATGGCTGTGGTCAGGGTCTTGTCTGCGGTGGTAAACTTGTCAAAAGGCCACCTGGGAATCTTTGTGATCACGTAGTCCAGAGCCGGCTCAAAAGAGGCAGGGGTGCTCATGGTAACGTTGTTTATGATCTCATCAAGTGTCATTCCGATTGCAATCTTTGCAGTAACACGGGCAATCGGGTAGCCTGTTGCTTTGGAGGCAAGGGCTGATGACCTGGAAACCCTCGGGTTTACCTCGACAATGCGGTAGTCGCCTTCTTTTAAGGCGTACTGGATATTGCACCCTCCTTCGATCTTGAGGGCACGTATGATCTTAATAGAGGCACTTCTGAGCATCTGGTGCTCTGCGTCGGTCATTGTCTGTGAGGGGGCAACAACTGCCGATTCTCCTGTGTGCACGCCCATGGGATCAATGTTTTCCATGTTACAGATCACGATACAGGAGTCATTGGCATCCCTCATGACTTCATACTCGACTTCAGCCCATCCAAGCACGCTTTCTTCAATAAGCACCTGGTTGATGCGGCTGCGCCTGAGCCCGCGTTCCGTAATCTCAAGGAGCTCTTCTTTTGTGCGGGCAATTCCGCCGCCAGCACCGCCAAGGGTGTAAGCCGGGCGGACGATAAGGGGCAGGCCGAGTTCCCCGACAACCTCTTCGGCTTCTTTTAAGGAATGGACTGCGCGGCTTAAGGGAACCTTTTCCCCGATACTCAGCATGGTTTCCTTGAAGAGTTCCCTGTCTTCCGTGTTTTTGATAGCGTCAACAGGAGTTCCCAGGATCCGGACCCCGTATTTTTCAAAGACGCCCATTTCTGCAAGTTCACTGGTAATATTAAGGCCTGTCTGCCCGCCAATGCCTGCAATGATCCCGTCCGGGCGTTCTTTTTCTATTATTCTTTCCACAATCCTGGCATCAAGGGGCTCGATATAGACTGAATCAGCCATTTCGGGGTCGGTCATAATGGTTGCAGGGTTTGAGTTTACAAGCACAACCTGCAAGCCTTCTTCTTTTAAGGACCTGCAGGCCTGGCTTCCTGAGAAGTCGAACTCTGCAGCCTGTCCGATTGTGATCGGCCCGGAGCCTATAAGCAAAACTTTTTTTATGTCCTCGCGTTTTGGCATCAGAGATCCCCTCCGAGAACCTTTACAACCTTGCCGAAGAATGTCTCCTCGGTATCCATGGGCCCCGCCTGGGCTTCAGGGTGGAACTGCACACTGAAAATGTCCAGGTCTTTGTGGGAGACCCCTTCAACGGTTTTGTCGTTTGCGTTCAGGTACTTCACATAGAGCCCTGTCCCTTCAAGGGAATCCGCATCCACGGCATATCCGTGGTTCTGGGAGCTTATGAAAATCTTGTTTTCAATAAGGTCCTTTACTGGCTGGTTTCCTCCCCTGTGCCCGAACTTAAGCTTGTAAGTCCTGGCTCCCATTGCAAGGGAAATAATCTGGTGTCCGAAACAGATCCCGCAGACCGGAATTGTGCCTGCAAAAGCCTTTACGGCGTTGATCGCGTCTGTTGCTTTTTCCGGATCTCCCGGACCATTTGAGATAAAGAGAAGATCAGGCTCGTAGCCTGCAATTTCTGTGGGTTTTGTGGTTGCAGGGACCAGTGTAAGGTCAATTCCCCTTTTATGCAGGTTGTTTATGATGTTCCTTTTTATCCCAAGGTCAACTACAACTGCATGTTTGGGTTTGCCGCTGCCCTTCCAGGCGCCTTCCGCTCCGGGGATAAAGTAGGGTTCCTTACATGTTACACTTGCGATAAGTTCTTCATCCGTCATCTGTGGAAAATTCCTTGCCACATCCACGGCTTCTTCCCCATCGTCACTGCCAGTGATCAGGGCTGCACGCATGGTCCCACGCTCCCTTGCCCCTATGGTGAGCATACGGGTGTCCACACCTTCGATTCCTGGTTTTCCTTCATCCTCTAAAAATTTGTGGATAGAACGGGCGGATTTGTAGTGATAGGGTTTTTTGCAGGCTTCCCGGACAACAAGCCCCTCCGCGTGGATGTTGTCGGACTGGAAACGCTCCCCGCTGACACCATAATTCCCTATAAGAGGGTAGGTGAACATTAAAATCTGGCCCTTGTAGGAAGGGTCAGTCAGAGCCTCCTCATATCCCGTGAATTGAGTGGTAAAAACAAGTTCGCCGCAAGCTGTGCCTTCGGCACCAAAACCGGTGCCCTTAATAATTGTTCCGTCTTCTAATCCTAGTACTGCTTTCATCATCTGAACCTGCGAGTAAATGACATAAGACATGTATAAGTGTTGCGATGATTTTTCTGATTACCTTATTTTTCTATTTTGTTCTATCTTTTAATATATAAATATTTCAATTAAATATCTTCTTTCGAGACTCCGTCTTTCAAACTACAAATAAAAATCTCTTCCCGGAAACCCGTTACTCAGCAATAATATAATCAAAATGCATTAATGAAATGCCAAACAGTTTCTTAAAATCACTACTGTATTATCCTGGGAAAAATTCATTTTTATATAATACGAGTTGTTACTTGAAACCACAATATGCTAAAGTAAAGGTAAATTTCATACTTTTTGATCCTGAGTTTATATGTGATTTATGCCAGTTTATTCCTTGAAAATATTTGTGGTATATAAATATTCCGCAAAAATAGTATATATGATAGGGGCAACAGTATTGGTAAGAATAATAAGCTATTTAATCTGTGAAAAATAGAAAGTTCTATTAAATCTATATTATATCTATATTTTCAACTGTCTTAATTTCCTTATATGGGCAGCGAATTAATTCGAGTAAAATATAGTTCTTATTAACCGGGTTTTTGTGGCAATTTTCTACATTTCGGAATTACTGTTAATAATTTTTTAAAAGCATTCGGTCAAACCGGGTATTATTATGAACAAAAATATAAAACTCGAAGTACGAAACATTACTAAAATTTTTGGCAAGGACCCCCAGAAAGTAATTTCTCTTCTAAATAAAGGTTTATCCAAAAATGAAATTTTTGAAAAGACAAAACAGACCATAGGGCTCAACAACGTTAACTTTGAGGTCTACGATGGAGAAATTTTCGTAATAATGGGGCTTTCGGGTTCCGGAAAATCCACCCTCCTGCGCTGCTTGAACCGCCTTATCGAACCAACGGGCGGAGATATTCTGATCGATGGGAAGAACATTACTGATATGGGCCCTGAGGAACTGAGAAGTGCCCGCAGGAGCAAGCTTGGAATGGTTTTTCAGAATTTTGCCCTGCTGCCTCACAGGTCTGTCCTGGATAACGTGGCTTACGGGCTTGAGATCCAGGGGATTCCTAAAGAAGAACGCTATTCGCAGGCGCTTGAAGCCATAGAAACCGTAGGGCTCAAAGGCCATGAGCATAGCAGGATAACACAGCTCAGCGGAGGCATGAAGCAGAGGGTAGGGCTTGCAAGAGCGCTTGCCAATGACCCTGACATCCTGCTTATGGACGAGGCTTTCAGTGCCCTTGACCCCCTTATCAGGAGCGATATGCAGGACGAGCTGCTTGCCCTTGAGGACAGGGTGCAAAAGACAATTATCTTTGTCTCCCACGACCTGGACGAAGCCCTGAAAATCGGGGACCGCATTGCACTCATGAAAGACGGGGAAGTTGTCCAGATAGGGACCCCTGAAGAGATCCTGACCGAACCTGCAGATTCCTATGTTTCGAAGTTCGTTGCAGGGGTCGACAGGTCAAAAATCCTTGTTGCTGAATCGGTTATGAAACGGCCTGAACCGCTCGTACCCATCAATTCCGGGCCCAGGGTTGCCATTCAGTTGATGAAAGACCATGGGATCTCCTCTATTTATGTGGTTGAGGGGAAGAACAGGCGCCTGAAAGGCATACTTATGATAGGTGATGCCCTTGAAGCCCTGAAAACAGGAAAGAGCCTTGAAGCAGTGATGATTCCGGACATCCCCCGTGTGGCTCCGGATATGCCTCTCAATGAGGTAATCCCTCTGATTGCGGAAAGCCAGTACCCTCTTGCAGTAGTCAATGATTCAGGAAAGCTACTCGGAATTATAGTCCGGGGCAGTGTGCTTGGTGCTCTTGCAATTTCCGGAGAGATCGGGCAGGACGAGGTTCCGGACGGAAAAGCTTCAGAAGAAAGAGACTCAGGAGAAAATATTCCTGAAGAGAAGCCTCCTGAAAAAATGGTCCTCATCGGCAAAAATGAAGGCGAAGCCGGACCTCCGCCCGCAGGCTCAGGTAGCCCTGGCAGTATAATTAACAACGGAATTGACAGTGGGCCTGTGCCTGTGGAGGCAGAAGCAAAGAACGAAGCCCCTGCCAAAGCCCCTGCCAGGTCTGATGCCCTGCCGGGTCCCGAGGTGAAAACATGCTGATTCCCCGGCTCCCCATCGGAGACACGGTCGAGTTTGCTGTTGACTGGATCGAAGGCAATTTCGGCACATTTCTTGACCTCACAAGCGATAAGCTTGATTTCCTTATCTCGGGTTTGAAAGACGCGCTTCTTTTCCTGCCTCCTGAACTTTTCATCCTCGGGATTTCCCTGATTGCCTACTTTGCGGGAAAGCGCAATATCAAGCTTGCAGCAGGGACTGCTTTCGGTTTTTTCCTTATCCATAATATGGGGCTCTGGGTGCTCTCGATAGAGACGCTCGCTCTCGTGCTCTCTTCTGCCCTGCTGACCCTGCTTATAGGGATTCCGGTGGGGATCCTTTCTGCAAAAAACACGACGCTTTACCATGTTGTAAAGCCCTTGCTTGACTTAATGCAGACCATGCCGTCTTTTGTGTACCTGATCCCCGCCCTGATCTTTTTCGGGCTCGGAAACGTCCCGGGCATGATCGCAACGGTTGTCTTTGCCATGCCTCCTGCAATCAGGCTCACTAACCTGGGGATCAAGCAGGTGCCAAAAGAGCTTATCGAAGTCGCAGACGCCTTCGGCTCCACGGGCTGGCAGAAGCTTGCAAAGGTGGAACTGCCTGTGGCTCTCCCGACCATAATGGCCGGGGTCAACCAGTGCATTATGCTCTCCCTTTCCATGGTCGTCATTGCAGCCATGATCGGAGCCAGAGGGCTCGGGTACCAGGTCCTTTTCGGGATCCAGCGGGTGGACATCAGCATGGGCTTCGAAGCAGGGCTTGCTATTGTCATAATAGCGGTTGTCCTGGATCGTATTACCCAGAAACTCAGCCCCAGGTAAAAACGTTCCACTCCTGATGCCTTCTTGAAACCGGCACTCTGGATTCAGAACTCTTCACTTTAACAGGGCCACTCCTTCCAGACAGCACCATACAGTGTAAAACAGTGTCTGGAAGAGGTGCATCACTCACTTCAATCCCCCTGAAATAATCCCAAAATAAGAATAAAAACCAAAAATAGAATGAAATTCAAAAATAGGTTGTAGATATTTTGACCAGTATAAAACTAAACCCTGAAGGAAAAAAGATCGGATCGATTTTTACAATTGTTCTGATCATAGGGCTTACCCTTTTTGCGGCAGGCTGTGCAGAACAAGGAGATGAAGCTGTAGAAGGAACAGAGGTATCAGAGTTAAGTGAACCTGTGAAAATAGGATATGTCTTATGGGACGGTGAGATTGCAAGTACCAATGTGATGCAGCAGGTGCTCGAACAGGCAGGGTATGAAGACGTGGAAATCATTGCAGTTGATGTAGGTCCCCTTTACCAGGGGCTCGCTGACGGGCAGTTTGATTTTACCACATCTGCCTGGCTTCCCTATACCCACCAGAATTACTGGGAAACTTACGGAGATCAGCTCGACTCTGTCCAGACAAACCTCGAAGACTGCAAGATCGGGCTTGTTGTGCCTTCCTATGTAACTATAGACTCCATTGAAGAGCTCAACTCCGAAAAGGACAAATTTGACGGTAAGATCATCGGCATTGATCCCGGAGCAGGCATCATGCAGGTATCTGAAAACGCAATTTCCGAGTATGACCTTGATATGGAGCTTGTTTCAGGCAGCAGTGCTGCGATGACCGCTTCCTTGAAAAAAGCCATTGACTCCGAAGAATGGGTAGCTGTGACCCTCTGGTCTCCCCACTGGGCTTTTAACCGCTGGGACCTCAAGTACCTTGATGACCCTAAAGGCGTTTACGGCGATGCTGACCACGTTGAAACCCTGGCAAGGCTTGGGCTCAAAGAAGATAAGCCCAACCTCTACGGCATCCTTACCCGCTTCCAGTGGACCCATGAAGATATCCAGGCAGTAATGGTGGACATTGAAAACGGAATTGCTCCTGAAGAAGCCGCAGCAAATTGGGTAAAGAGTAACCCTGAAAAAGTCAATGAATGGATCGGAGAGAAGTAAATTTCTCTTTCATTTTCCATTTATCTTTTTTTCGCCTAATTTTTCATTGTCTGTCTTTTCTTTCGATCTTTATTTTGTTTTATTTTCATCCTTTTCCAGGGTGGTTTGTTCGAATAGCTACAGGTCACAGCCGCCGTACAGTAGCAGTATAATATGGTATATTAGCAGTATAGTATAATGATACCGTATCATTGCACAGTATCATTGCACAGTATCATTACAATAGAATAGCAGCACAGTTAATAGCTTCAGAAAAAGCAAAAGACACGAATCCGGGGTCACTTTTATGGAAAAACCGAACTTCAGGACAGAGATGCTCAGAACCCTCGAAGGCAAAACTCCCGCTCAGATACCGGTTGGCACCTTCACAACCGCGCCTGTACTCGAACTAATGGACATGAGCGGGGCAGCCAGGCCCGAGGCGGACAGCCAGCCTGAAAAGATGGCATTGCTTGCCTTTTCCCAGTACGTAAATGCCTCTTTTGAAACTCTCAGGTATCCCTTTGACGTGGTTGTACTCGCAGAAGCTCTGGGTTGCACAATTGACCCAGGCACGAAAGCCAGGACCCCGGCTGTGCTTAAGGGCCCTATGGAATTTTCTCCCGCAGTTCCGAAACTGCCTGAAGACCTTCTGGAAAGGGGCAGGATCCCGGCAGTCCTGGAAGCTACTGAAATCCTCAGGGAAGCCGGCTCAAACCTTCCCCTCATTGTAGGGATGGAAGGCCCTGCAGACCTTGCTAGCTCCCTTTGCGGAATCACCCGCTTCCTGAAATGGACTATAAATAAGCCTCATATTGTGAAAAGGCTTGTCGAACTCTGCACAGATGCCTGCATTGTGTACGGCAGGGAATGCCTGAAAAGAGGAGCCGATGTGGTAGTTATCGCAGATGCAGTCTCCTCCCCGGTCATGATTTCCCCGGATGCTTTCAGAGACCTGATAAAACCGGGCATGAGCAGGATCCCGAAAGCTCTCGGGAGAGGAAAAAGTGTGCTTCACATCTGCGGAGCTGCAGATCCCATAATTGCAGACATGGCAGAGTGCGGGTTTGACGGGCTCAGCCTTGAGGAAGGCATAAAGGACCTGAAAAGCGCCGTGCATATAGCCCATGAATCAGGTGTTGTGGTAATCGGTAGCGTTTCAACGTCTCGGACCCTATTTGCCGGAAAGCCGGAAGATGTAAAGAGAGAAGCTTTTGAGTGCCTGGGAAGCGGGGTGGATGTCCTTGCTCCGGGCTGCGGGATTGCCCCGGAAACCCCACTTCGGAACCTGAAGGCTCTGGTGGAAGCAAGAAATGAGTTTTGCGGGAGAAACCGATGAGTTCAATCATCCGGATGCCCTTTTTAGTTCTCTCAATATATGTTTTCAGTTATTCGGATGCCCTTTTTAGTCACTTCAATATATGTTTTCAGTTATTCGGATGCCCTTTTTAGTCACTTCAATATATCTCACCAGTCATCCGGATGCCCTTTTTAGTCACCTAACTATATTTTTTCAGTTATTCGGATGCATATTTTAGGTATCCCGGTATACTTTATAGAAAAAGCCGCCGGCTTTGAGGCAGGAAATCAAAAATCAACCTTTTTCCGGAAGATTTCCCACTCCACCGGCCCGGAGAAGAGCCTCTGCCAGTTTTTTACCCGCTTCAAACGTTTTCCTTACAAGTTCTTCATCTCTAGAAACCGCTCCCCTATGGAAATACCCGGTCACCGGAAACTTTTCCACGACCTCATAACCCAGGGCTTCAAGGGGCATCCCGAGCGCTCCAAGCGTAAAACCCATTTCTTCGATTTCCAGCTGCTCGCAGACTGAAAAAACAATCGCCTTTCTCCCCTGCCCGGCAAGCCTGCTTGAATACCGCCTGGGAAGGTCGTTCGTGAAATTGTAGTAAGGGTAGAGCCGGTCGATGAAGGCTTTCATCTGGGCGGTTACGTTGTAGTTGTAAGTGGGAGAGCCGAGGATAAGGCCTTTTGCGGCTTCGATCTCGGGGTAAAGGAATCCCATTCCGTCGTGGAACTTTATACAGGTCCCGGCTTTCCTGCACGCTTCGCAGCCGATGCAGGGTTCGATCGAATATTCCCTTAACAGGACTTTTTTCGTTTCAGATCCTGCCGATTCCGCTCCTTTCAAAAAGCTGTCAAGCAGGATGTCGGTATTCCCTCCTTTCCGGGGGCTTCCTCCAACTCCGATAATTTTGATCTCATTCACCTTATTTCCCCATATTATATCGGGGCTGGCAGGTTAAATAGGTTCCAGAATGAAGTCCCATCCTGTTGTAGAACCTGAGTAGAAGTTCAAGTCAGGATTAATGAACCTGATTAAATCTCAGAACATTATTTATTATAAAACTCCAGATATTTATCTGGACAATTATCAGGTTTAATCAAATCAGGCTGTCCTAAAATTACTATCATTAAGAACCGAATTCCTTCTTTTTTGATTTAAAGGCTTTATATGCCTAATTTATTACATGTTTTTGCCCTGAAATTGAATTGTTGGACAGCCTAGAGCGTGACAAGATCCTTTTATTCAATTGATTATTCACAATTAAACCAACTAATATTTATTAGGATCCTCTCGCCCGAAACTCTACTTAAAATCTAAAACTATAAATACGAATTAGATACAATGACTTTCTAAAAAAAAAGTTTAAATTATATACTCTGAGTTTACAAGATTTACTTAAATTTACCAGTTTCTTAAGTCCTATTTTTCATGGGGTGTTGTTAGGACATGTTGGATGACGAAAAAGACCTATGTATTTTACTCGATCAATTTTGGAAGTTGGAGACTAAAGTTGAAGAAATCACAGATACCTTAATAGAGGTTAGAAATTGCTTAAACAATGGTAAAAAAGGTATAGAGGAATTTGTACAAAAATTTGACGACGAAGCGGATAAGTTACGAAAGGAAAGACTGGAGAATTTCTCTACGTCTCTCGGTGTTAAAAGGTCTACAGAAGAAATTAACAGACTGACCGAAATTACATGTAACTTAGATTTAATTAAAAAAATTGTACGTTCTGATCTGATAGAAGACCATCTTTATCATGGGCTTTTATCCTATTTTACAGGTAATTATGATAAGTCACTTGAGGTCTACGATTTAGCCTTAAAAATGGATTCCAACAATCCCGAAATCTGGTTTAACAAGGGGATTGTCCTTGCTGAACTTAGACAGATGGAAAGTGCTATCCAATCATTTGAAAAAGCACTTGAAATTAATCCTAATTTTTATGAAGCACAACATTATAAATGGCTTTATTCTCTGAAATCAAGCAAACATGAAGAAGTTTTGAAAAACTTAGAGTGCCTGATAGAAGATACACAAAACGAAAATTGTTGGTTTAATGCAGGAGAGACTCTGGTCAAAACAAATCAACTTGAAAATGCAATAGGAGTATTAGATAGAGCACTTGAACTTAACCCGGACTTTACAAAAGCTAGACTTCTTAAAGGTATATCTCTTTTTGATCTTGGGGAGTACGAAAAATCTTTGGATGTATTAAATTATTTTTCGGAAACAAAAGTTAATGAACCTGAAATCTTTTTTTGGAAAGGAAAAGTACTGCTAAAATTAGGACAATATGAGAATTCAATAGAAGCTCTTGACAAAGTTCTTGACACAAATCCCGAAGATGTCAAGTCACTTTATCTCAAAATAGATGCTTTGTCAAAAATTAATGTATGTAAAAAGGATGGAATGGAAAATAAAGAAATTGTTGAGTCAAAAGAAGAACCATCTGTCGCTAAGAAAGCAGAGAAAATTTCTTTAGGAAATGATCCAGTCCTTCTTCAAGTAGATAAAAAAAGTCCGGAAAAGCCCAACAAGTGGTATGAAGAAGGAGTCAAACTTACAGAAAATAAAGAGTATAAAAAAGCTATAGAGTCATTTGATAAGGCTTTAGCTATAGATTCTCAATGTCCGAGAGTTTGGGAAAGAAAAGGACTAATCTTTCTGAAACTTGGCAATTTAGGACAGTCTTTGGAAGCTTTTAACTGGGCAATGAGAACAGACGTGCAGTATTCTGATAGATATACTACCAAAAGCTCGATTGGTGGCATCCTTGAAGAATATAAGAAGTCAACTGAAATATTCAAAGAAAAATTGTGGGAAAAAGTAATAGAGGAATTTGACCATTCTACAAGGACATATGCTATTAACAAAATTCTACAGTCAGAGTTATTTGAACCCAAAGAAAATAACACAACAGAGGTAGGTAGCTCAAAAAATAAAGTTGTAGGGAAAAAACATTGTTCAGAAAAAAAATTGAAGACCTCCTTTTGTAAGAAGGGAAAAAAATCTCTGAAAGGAACTGCCCAAGTAGTTGAAGTAAATGATGCTCAGTTAGAATCAATCCCAAAAATAGATTTCATAGAAACAAAAGTTATCAATGAAGAGATTAACACAATACCAACATATGAAGAAACTCTTGACTCTGTTAATGTTGCTGAGAAAACTCTCACTAAGATAGTTACTAACTTAAGCAATTTTAGAAATGATCTTGAAGAGATTCAGAATAACCATGAAGTATATTGTACAGTATATGAAATAATAAATAAACTAAATCGTGAAAATGATATAAAAAATACCTTTACATTCAATTCTCAGGGAAATACTAACCATTTTGATATTGAAGCAGCTAATAAATACATATTCTCGATAATAGAAGATTTTAAATGCCTTATTCAGGATATTAAGCAATATAAAGGATCTTTTCCAGAGGATCTATTCTCCAGTTCATTAAAAAATATTTATATCCGTAGAATAGAAGATTTTCACAAGCAGGTTGAAAATGAATCAATTCAGAGTTTTGAAACACAACGTCCCATTTCTGAGATAAAGGACATTGTGGACAGGATGAAAGTAGACAATCCTTTTCCTGAATCTCCCGACGACAATAAAGATATTTTAGTTGGAAATCAAGCTCGAGAACTTAAATTTTTGTTTGAGAGTGTTTGTAGACTAAGTTTAGTCAACCCTCTAATGACTGCTATTATTGGAAAAGCCGGAAGTGGAAAAACTCATTTTTTGAAGAATTTGGAATATAATAGTTCCTTGGAAAACAGGGCAAGACTTGTTTTGACTTATAACCTGACTTTGACAGTTAGATAAAAATAAGTGCTCTCTATTTTGTGTAATTCGGTCAAATGAACATCACAAAACAGAGAGCATTCCCTACAATTCCTAAC
>NZ_JJQL01000101.1:0-18149 GCF_000979975.1 Methanosarcina sp. 1.H.A.2.2 | reverse complement strand
CTTCATCTTCTTCAAGTTTTATTTTTGCCATGAATGAAGATACAGATGGGATTCAAAGCTTATAAATAGGACTCAAAATTAAGTTGCCACGACACTAGCACGATTAGAAGAACCCAGAGAAGAGGAATAAAGACTTTACTCGACTTCTCAATCCCAGCCTGCACACCCTTTTTTTCGATAATCCAGATAACCAGCCAGGTTATCAGCAGTCCTATAAGGACCGGATAGGAAAAGCTCCCCAGGTTCCAGGGGGAACTGGAGACATTCAATAGTTCGTTATTGAAAAAGGCTTCCGTGTCCGTGCCCCAGCCAAGAGTAAACGCTTTTAAAAGGTACACAAGGCTCCAGCCCATTATTACAGAATAATAAGTCGTAATTATAAAGCTGGCAATTACTCCCCACCAGCCTATCCATTCGAAACTTTTTTTCGCCCTTTTAAGTGAAATTGGAGCTGAGCCTAGAAACTTGCTTCCAAGCCCGAACTCAAGTATCATAAGCGGGATACCTGCAGTCAGAAGAGCGACAAAATAAGGGATCAGGAACGCTCCTCCTCCGTTTTCGTACGCCGCGTAGCTGAACCTCCAGATATTTCCAAGGCCGACTGCAGAACCTATTGCTGCAAGAATAAATCCAACTCTGGTGTTCCATACTTCTCTCGCCACCAAAAATCACATCCTATAAACCTTTTTTGTATTCCACATCCGGAACAGCGAAGGTTAAAACAAATTAATACGGGAAGATAACTGCAATGAATCGGGAATAACTTAATTCATCCAGCAGACTCACAGCTACTGCCATAAATATAACTTTAAACTACCTATTCTAACCTTACAACACCCTTTTTCCGAATGCGGGATAAAGTACTCTTTTTCAGAATTTCCAAATATTTTACCATATCATGCAAACATTTACGTTAAACTTTTAAGTGTTAACAATCTGATAATCAAATACTTCGTTAAACTCTTGAGGATAACACTCTGACAATCAAACACTTCTTTAAACTATTGGGTGTTAATAATCTGATAATCAAACACTTCGTCAAAATTCCGAGTGTTAATAATCTGATAATCAAATACTTCGTTAAACTCTTGAGGATAACACTCTGATAATCAAACATTTCGTTAAACTCTTGAGGATTAACAATCTGATAATATATATCTATAATTTAATTATTACTGCATATTCAAGTGCAATAAGAACCAAATAAATTTTGTTAATTTTTCCCTGTTTAGCTTACTGTAACAAAAAATTCATGTGCAATAAAGTACTTCATTATAAATTATATGAAACATTCATCGGGAATATGGTTATTTTTAGCACTGGGTCTGTTTTTCGGTCTTCTTTCAGGGGCGGAAGCTGCAGATCCTCTTGTTCGGGATAGCGGGGACGTGGACCTTTCAGAACTCAAGGCTTTTGATCTGTTAAGCAGATGTGAAACCGGTTGCATAGTAAATGACGTATCAATTTCTTCAACAGGGGACTATCTTGTAGCTGGCGGTTTTGATCACAAAGTTTCTTTTTTTAATTCTAAAGGGACACAACTTTGGAATTATACTACCGGTGATATTGTTTATACAGTATCACTTTCTTCAGATGGGGCTCGAGTTGCGGCGGGAAGCAACGATAAAAAAGTGTACCTTTTTAACCGGGAAGGAGATCTGCTATGGAGTCGCAAAACAGGAGGCAGTCTCAATAGTGTAGCGATTTCTTCCGATGGCCTGTACATCGCGGCAGGCAGTGAAGACGGTAAGATTTATTTCTTTAACAGGGAAGGTAAACTTTTATGGAGTTTTGATTCCAGAGGCGCTATCCGCAGTGTTGCCATTTCCATAGATGGGTCTTACGTGACAGTTGGAAATGCCAACAATTACGTCTACCTCCTTGACAGGGAGGGAAAAACGATCTGGGGAAGAAAAACCGGAAGTTTGATCAATAGCGTAAGCATGACTCCGTATGCTTACTATGTGGCTGCCGGGGGATCTAACTATAACGTTTATCTTTTTGACCGTAAAGGGGAGTTTTCATGGGTGCACAAACCGGGTAACTGGGTCAGCAGTGTCTCTTTAACAACCAATGGCTCGCATCTTGCGGCAGGAAGTTTTGACGACAAGATTTACCTGTTTAACCTCACCGGAGCAAAACTCTGGGATTACCAGGTAAAAGGCGATGTCTATGATGTAGAGATATCCCCCGACTCTTCATTCATTGCAGCCGGAAGCTGGGACGATAACCTCTATGTCCTTAATATGGATGGGGAAGAACTCTGGAACTACAACTGCGAAGGAAATATTAACAGCCTGGATGTTTCTCGCGACAGCTCAACCATTGCTGTCGGGAGTGATGCAGAAGCAGTATATCTTTTTGAACGAAATCTCACCGCTTTTGCACTGCTGCTTGGGGACGAAAGCTTCCTGCCAAAAGAAACTATCACGGAGACAGATGTCGTTCTTGCAGAAGAAGTCCTCCAGCCCATAAAAGAAGATACTGCAGCTACAGGGGGCGTTGAAAATCGGGTTGAAGAAGCTTCAGTTACCTCAAGCGGTGTGGACGGGAATACGAAAACCGGAGAAGATTCGGGTTTAGTGGAGTTACCTTCTGAAGAAAGTTCTTTAAAGGTTTTGGAAATGTTTGGTTCAGTAAAGTTTCTTTTTGCTCTTCTAATTGGAGCTCTGGCAGGTACAGTCTTCTTTTTGAAAAGGAGAATCCTCAAACAAAAGGAACTGGATGAGAGCCTTGAGGACTTTGAAAACCTTGAAGAAAACGACACCCCAGGGAATAACTGAGGAAATCCGGAAAGCGGGGATAACTCCGAAAATAGGAAGTTTCCCCAAAAACAGGACATGTCTGGGGATAAATATGATTGTGAATAGGCTGTAAGTAAATACCATTCTTATTACTGTGAGCAAATACCATTCTTATTACTGTGAGCAAATACCATTCTTATTACTGTGAATAAATACCATTCTTATGATAAGGAATCCGGATTTTCTTCAGGGTGTTTTAATTTTTTCCCCCGATTTCTTTACTTGCAGCCTCGGACAGTGTCCTTATATGGAATTCCGAACCAAGTTCTTCTGAAAGCTTTCTGCATTTTTCCACATCAATCTCGGGTATCTTAACCACTGTAACCCTTGTAGAGATTCCGGCTTCTTTTGCTCCCTTTACAAAATCGAGTACTGATCTGTAAGCGTTTTTGTGGACCGGTCTGCAGAGCTTGTTATATTTTTCTTCGGATTCTGCGTTCAGGCTGACTGAAATAGAATCCATGCCTGCCTTTTTCAATTCTGAAACTACATCCAGTTCGGGATTAATCAACGCAGCATGCCCGTTGGTATCGAGTCTTACCCTTATACCCCGGTTTTTGAGCCAGCGGGTGACTGCCAGCACCACATCGAACCTGAGGGTTGGCTCTCCAAGACCTGTAAACACGATTTCCTTATAGTTTGAAAGGTCCAGCCCTTCAAGGGCTTCGATTAGCTCTTCTGTTGATGGTTCTTTTGAAAGCCTCAGGTCATACCCATAAACGCCGTCTGCAAAGTTGCGGATGCAGAATACACAGTCCGCACTGCATCTGTTTGTAAGGTTGAGGTAAAGATTATTATGGGCTTCATAATAGATTGTGTTCATACAAATCAAAATCCTTACATCCCTTATAACCATGACGCATTTGTTAATTTTCTTTAATTTTTGACTTATGGGCTGAGGCTTTCCTTATATATTCCGTTTTTTGCTGATTTATCCCCGTATCTGTCTGTTGCCCTTCTTATCAAGCAGAAAGTTTATAGGTGATTATGTACTTCTAAGGTTCAATCTGCAGCATTTAGCTAGCAGTATCTATGTTTCAACTCATTTACTCTCTGCATTGAAGTATTTCAGGTTCTTTTTTAGGGATTTGAATTTTCAATGTTGACAGATATGTGTTAAAAACCTATGATTGATGAAAAATTGCGAGATCCGCAATTTCGAAGGAGATATTTAAATGGCACGATTCGCTAAATTCGATGTTCCTGAAGAACTTACAAACAAAGCACTTGAAGCTCTGGAGCTTGCCAGAGACACTGGAAAGATTAAAAAAGGTACAAATGAAGCTACCAAAGCAATCGAAAGAGGCAATGCAAAGCTTGTCCTGATTGCTGAAGATATCGAGCCTTCAGAGATTATCGCTCATATCGCTCCTCTTTCCGAAGAGAAGAACGCTCCTTACATCTTCATCAAGAACCAGAAAGAACTTGGCGCAGCCAGCGGACTTGGTGTCTCCTGTGCGACCGTAGCAATTGTGGATGCAGGGAAAGCAGCTGAAATGATTCAGGACATTTCTCAGAAACTTGAAGCTCTTAAATAATCCTGATAACATGGGGTGCTGAATATGGCTGAAGAAAGCACAATCGGCGGCTTTGCTGCTGAAGTTATTGACGTTATCGGGAATACAGGTATGCATGGTGAAGCCAGCCAGATCCAGTGCAGGGTTCTGGAAGGCAGAGATAAGGGTCGAGTAATCACAAGAAACTGTGTGGGCCCTATCCGCATCGGCGACATTATGATGCTTCTGGAAACGTCAAGAGAAGCAAAGAAACTGACTACCAGGTAAAAAGATACGCGGTGAAAATAAATGGAACAGAGAAAATGCTATTTTTGCGGGCAGATGCTGGAGCCTGGTACCGGTAAGCTCTATGTCAAAAAAGACGGCTCCACCTATTTCCTGTGCTCTTCCAAGTGCGTGAGCAACTTCGCCCTTGGCAGGCTTCCGCGCCGCACCGAATGGACTGAGAAAGGCAAAATCCAGTTGAAAAAAGCATAACTGCCGTCATTAGTTCAAATATAGTAAGGTGTGCATATGGAACAGACATACGTTATGGTGAAACCTGACGGAGTCCAGCGCGGTCTGGTCGGAGAAGTAATCTCCAAAATCGAAAAGAGAGGCTTAAAGCTTGTCGCTCTCAGAATGAACGTCATTGCTGAAGCCACTGCAAAAGAGCACTACGGCGAACACGCAGCAAGGCCCTTTTTCCCCTCCCTTATCGAGTTCATTACCTCCGGTCCCTCCGTCTCAATGGTAGTTGCCGGAAAGGATGCAGTTAAGGTTATGAGAGCAATAAACGGGGCTACAAACCCTGTTGATGCGGCTCCAGGAACTATCCGTGGAGACTTTGCTCTGGATGTAGGCAGGAACGTGGTTCACGCCTCCGATTCACCCGAAGCTGCAGCAAGGGAAATTGCAATTCACTTCAAGGACTCCGAAATCGGGAAGTATTCCAGAGTCGATGAGGTCTGTCTGTACGAGTAATGCAGGTGCATCAAAGCCTTTTCGTGTCCATGGATTTTTTCGGGCACGATTCCAAGCCTTTGTTTATCAGGCACCTGCAAAATGGGTCCTTCCGGGGAAACCCGGGCCCTTCTGGACCTGCAGCAAATAAGACGCGGGAATGAGAGAGGTTTTGTATATGACCGACAAGAAAAATCTTAGGACTCCTATAGTCTGCGTGATGGGGCACGTCGATCACGGGAAAACCACTCTGCTCGACAAGATCAGGGGTACTGCAATTGTCAGTGGAGAAGCCGGGGCCATCACCCAGCATATCGGAGCAACCGAAGTCCCTATAGACGTGATTGTAGACAAGCTCGGAGACCCAAGGCTAAGGGACCGTTTCATGGTGCCAGGGCTTCTTTTTATTGATACTCCGGGACACCATGCCTTTACAACTCTCAGGAGCAGAGGAGGCGCCCTTGCCGATCTTGCTATTGTTGTTGTTGACATAAACGAAGGCTTTAAACCCCAGACCTACGAAAGCCTGCAGATCTTAAAAAGGTTCAAAACTCCTTTTGTTGTCGTTGCCAACAAGATCGATAGGGTCGGCGGCTGGGTTTCATACAAGAACATGCCTTTTGCAGCTACTTTCAAAAAGCAGTCTGGCGATGTCCAGGCACGGATTGAAACAAAGCTCTACGAGGTAATAGGTGAACTCTATAACCAGGGCTTTGCTGCAGAACGTTATGACCGGGTCACGAACTTCCAGAACACTCTGGGTGTAGTCCCTGTAAGTGCTTTTACTGGAGAAGGCATCCCTGATGTCCTCATGGTGCTTTTAGGCCTTGCTCAGAGATTCCTTGAGGCAAATCTGCAGTACAGTGCCACAGGCCCGGGAGTCGGGACCGTCCTTGAGGTAAAGGAAGAAAAAGGTCTCGGAGCAACCCTTGACGTTATTCTCTACGATGGCACATTAAAGAAAGGGGATACGGTTGTTATCGGAAGCCTGGGCGAGCCGATCCAGACAAAGGTAAGGGCTCTTTTAAAGCCAAGGGAACTTTCCGAAATCCGTTACGAGAGTAAGTTCCAGCAGGTGAATAAGATCACTGCTGCGGCTGGTGTGAAGATCTCTGCTCCCGGCCTGGAAGGTGCACTTGCGGGCGCTCCCATAAGGGTAGCAACGGAAGAAACCCTTGAGGAAATTGTAGCCCAGGTAAAGTCCGAGATCGATGAGGTCAGGATTGATACGGGCTCCGTTGGAATTCTGATTAAAGCAGATACCCTCGGCTCCCTTGAAGCCCTTGTCCACGAGTTCCAGAAGGATGAAGTCCTTATCAGGAAAGCTGAAGTAGGAGACATCTCTCACAGGGACGCGATTGAGGCTTCAACAGTTGAAGACCCCCTCTATTCTGTGCTTATAGGTTTCAATGTTAAGGTTCACCCTGATGCCAGAGAGTTCCTGCAGGAAAGCACTGTAAAGGTACTCACAAGCGACGTGATCTACCGTCTGGTTGAAGATTACCAGAAATACGTAAAGGAACAGAAGGAACTGGCTGAAAAGAAGATTTTCGAAACGATTATTCGCCCCGGAAAGTTCAAGATCCTTCCCGGATGCGTGTTCCGCCAGAGCAAACCTGCCGTAGTCGGGGTAAGGGTTCTTGGAGGAGTCGTGCGGACAAATGCAGATGTCATGCTTGAAAACGGAAACGTCGTGGGCAAGATCAAGGGTCTGCAGTCCGATGGAGAAAATATTCCTTCTGCAAGGGTAGGCAAAGAAGTTGCAATGGCTATTGACGGCGCAACCGTAGGCAGGCAGATCAAAGAAGGAGACGTGCTTTATATGAACGTGCCTGAAAGGCATGCCAAAGTACTGGAGCACGAGATCTACAATTCCCTTTCAACCGATGAAAAGGAAACTTTTGATATTTTCCTTGAACTCAAAAGAAAAGATAATCCTTTCTGGGCAAAGTAACGGCTGATATGCAGGGCAGCAGCATATTCAGGATACAGCAAGGATTTAATTAAAGAGTCAGGTAAAAAAGTCAGGTAAATATTCTGATAATGAAGGCAAGGCAAAGGAATTATTATTACAGATAAATCTGATAGGAGGATTTCACATGGCAAATTTCAAAGTTGTAGTTTCTGACCCAAAAGAAGCGCGTGCTTACCAGATCGACGTTAAAGACGCTGAAGCAAACGCATTAATTGGAAAATCAATCGGTGAAGTTGTTGACGGTGCCCTTTTCGGGCTCGCCGGCTACAAAGTCAAGATCACTGGCGGCTGCGACGGCAGCGGTTTTGTTATGAAACCGGACCTTCCAGGCCCCAGAAGACAGAGAATTCTGCTGGCAGTAGGTGTCGGCTATGTCCCCAAACACCCGGGACAGCGCAGGAGAAAGATGATGCGCGGCAAGGAAATTGCCCATGACATCGTCCAGATCAACGCCAAGATCGTTGAATATGGAGACAAATCCATAAAAGCCCTTCTCGGCCTTGAAACCGCAGAAGCCCCTGCAGAGTGATTTCAAGTTCCGCCTTCGGGCGGGATTTAAAATACTCTTTGATTTTTTCTTTCATTGATTTTGATTTCAGATTCTTTTTGCATCACTATTTATTTTTTCGAGTTCACTGATTTTATTTCAGAGACTTTGAGTTTTTGCATTAAACATAGTGATAGTCTGGTTCTCACTTTTACCCCTCCTGAATAAATTTAAGCACTTAAAAGAAAAGTACTCTCAGTCAACTCCTCCAGTTTTTCCAAATCTCAGCTATCACAACAATATCTCAGCTATCACAACAATATCAGAACTCGTATATGAGTGGGGTTAGCAGGATTACGACCAGGCTCACCAGAATTGTGAGAGGCAGTCCTACTTTTATGTAATCTCCTGTAGTGTATCCTCCTGGCTCGAAGACCATGAGGTTGGTCTGGTACCCGGCGGGGTTGAGGAACGAATAACTCGTCCCGAGCATAAGGGCAACTGCGAACGGCATGAAGCTGCTACCTATGTCCCCAGCAATTGAGACCGCAATCGGAAACATGAAGGCGGCTGCTGCGGCATTTGTGATGATGTTTGTCATCAGGACACAGCTAACGAAGACAACTGTAAGTGCCACATACGGGTCGTTGCCCCCAAAGGTCGAGACCAGGCTGCCGATAACGTCTGCAAGCCCGCTTTCCGTAACCGCCGCCTCAAGTCCGACAGCGCATCCGAGCACCACGACCGTGTTCCATTCAATGCTCTTAGTCGCTCTCCTTATGCTCATGCACCCGGTTGCAAGCATTGCAAAGGTTGCCAGAAGCGCAGCGTTGAGGATCGTAAGCAGGCCGAGTGCAGCTGATGCAACCATTGCCGCCGTAATTACAATTGCGGCGATAGCGCGGTCCGTCCTCTTTACACGGTAGCCTCTCAGGCGCTTGATAAGAATAAACTCGGTTTCGTTTCGGTTGTGGTAGAAAAACGAGTCTTCGACCTCAAGCACGGCATTATCCCCCTGCCTGATCCGCACTTTTCTGAGGGGAACTGCCGGAGGCTCTCCTCCCCGGGAAATTGCCACAATCGCTGCCTCGTAAGGTTTCCCGGTCTCCCGGCGTTCTTCAATGCTGTGCCCGACAGCTGAACTCCGGGGAGATACGACTACCTCTACAAGACGGTGCCGGTATCGCTCGCCCTTCATCGGGGAAAGCGTGTTGAGCGGGGTAAGCCCTATGGTTGCCCAGAGCGCAGGCAGCCCTTCGGCATCAGTGGTAAAGGTCAGGATATCCCCCTGCCTGAGCACGAGGGCAGGTTCTATCGGGGGCTTTTCCTTCTCTCCTCGCCGGACCGCATTCAGGGTATATCCCGTCGAGGCAGAAAAGCCGGCTTTCTCGATGGTCTTTCCTGCAAGGTAGGAATCAACATCGATGAAGAACTCAGCCCTGTAGAGGCGCCTTTTTATCTCCTCTTTTTTTCCTGCATCATGCCGCGGAAGAAGTTTTGTGCCGATGAAAAGGAGGAAGACTATGCCGATGATAGCTGCAGGAAGCCCTACAACCGTCGGAACGAAGATGGTGATCCTTTCCATCACGGGGGTTCCCGGGTCATTTTTTGCGATCTGTTCGATTACGAGGCCTGCAATAATCAGGTTTGAAGAGGTGCCTATAAGAGTGGAAGCGCCCCCGAGTATGGATGCGTAGCTTAAGGGGATGTAGATTTTTGAGGAGTCAAGGCCCGTGTTCCTTGAGAGGTCGCGGATCACAGGGATCATCATGGCAACGAGCGGGGTGTTGTTTAGAAACGCACTTCCTAATGCCACGGGAGGAAGAATCTTGAGCTGGCCGCTGAGAAGCGATTTTGGAATTCCCACAATGCGGTCCGAAATCATTGTGATAGCCCCGGTGGAGTACATCCCCTCGGCAATCATGAAAAGTACGGCAACGGTCAGCACACCCTGATTGGAAAAGCCTTTCAATAAATCTTCTACCGGGGCAAGTCCGAGCGTTATTGCAGCAGTGAGGGCTCCCAGGAAAATTATGTGCGCCGGCAGTTTGGAGAATAAGAGCAGTGCAAAAGCAACTGCCAGAATCCCTAAGGTAATCCAGGCATCAGTCGTCATCATAATTTGCCCACCCTCCGGTTCACTCTCCCCCTCATTGAGTGATACCTTCCGGGATTGCAGCCGACCACCTGCTGTCCCTGCCTATCCCTGGTTATTATTATATTCTCTATATTATATTAGGCTGCGCCTTATATTTCAGGTAATTTTTTCACGGGTATGTACCTTCCGGGCTTAAAAATACCTGCTATAATATCCGGTATCCAGCAGGGTTAAGATGCCTTCTATTGGAAAGATAGTATTTTCTCTATCGTTTTGAGTAGAGCTGTTTAACTGAGTGGAGTTGGTTAATGTAAAATCCTCTATTCCACCATTACTGCCTGAAGTTGAGTTACTGGCCCGAAAATATGATTCATGATAGTAATTATCAAAACGTACTGTACCTTTCTGGTTGTAAAACACAATGGAAACACCACAAAGACCTGCTTTATTCGCATGCTCTTTCACGAGATTGCAAATTTCGTTAGTTCTCTATGGAAATAGACAGTTTTGTTACCTTCACTTTCATGCCAGTCAGAGTATGGCATATCGTAGACGGGTCTAACTGACCAGCCAATCGTTTTTGCGTGGTAAGTATCTGCAAGTGCAGTCCCTGAAAGTAGACTATAATTGAAAAAACAAAATAAGTAGCTTTACTGGTTGTCTACCATGTTATCTCCAAAATTTTCCAGAAATTAATTCTCATTCACAGCATGTACCGGATGCCCCGGTTCGTCTCAACGTTAAGGAGTGAGTTGCCTGTGGCATTAACATCTGCTATTCATTTCAACTCCCTTATCTATTTTTCAATAAACTACTTTTACTACGTCCTATATAAGTTTTCTATCCAGATCATCAAACTATAACAAAAGATACTTGAGTTATATTTTCATCTTTTATCATTATTTATTTATATTAAAATATTTTTGATACATTGGACAGAACTCATATATAGGTGCTAACTTTAGTGCTATATGAATACTTTTTGAGATATTATGTCAAATCTCTAATTAATTTGGGCTATATTCATTTTGATGAAATGGGTATAAAGCAATTATAAGAAGTCCACAAACATATTGAGTTTGAACATTGTGAAAAAACTGAGTTTGATTCAGAACAATCTATCCGGAAGAGCCGAATCTTCTGAATATTTTCCCTAAGGCAAAACCGCGTTGACTTTAACTTTAACTGTGCTTAAAGTTCGCTGGCTTTGCTTTCGGGAGACATACAGGATAAATATGAAGGAAAGGAGAAAATTAAGAATGATAGAAAGCAAAGGAATACGAATAGGCGAGCTAATTGTTGCAATGCTGCTTGTGAGCATAGCGTTCATGCCCGCTGTTAGTGCAATTGAAGTTGAAGCGCATCCAGTTCCAAACTCGGGTATGATCATGGTTGATGAGGTGGTGACAGTGACCTCTGATACCGGTTTCAATCCAGATACGGATTTTGCAAAACTCAAGATCAATCCACGTCATTCAAACACCCAGTTAAAACCGGGAAGTAGCGATGAAATCACTGTGACTGTCACAAACAAGGACAATAAAACCATTACAGTAGAACCCAGGGTTGTGCTATCCCCGTATATGGAGAATATCTTTGAAGAAAGTTGGGTCACCGTAACACCTGCCAGAAAAGACATCGAACCGGATGCTAAACAGGAGTTTACCATTAAGGTGAATATCCCACAAGATGCTGATATCGGGAACTATGGAACTGATATCGCATTCACCGATGATGTGATGCCAACACCATATCCAACACCCTATCCCCAGTATATCAATGTCATGCATCTTTATGTCGATGTCTGGACTCCTCCGAAGATCCAGATCCAGACGCCATATCTCAATGACCGTGTCAAGGCAGGGGATGAATATGACTATGAAATCAAGCTCAAGAGCGTAGCTGACAGGGATATTGCTATCGACCCGAAAATGAGTGAGGACAACCAAAGGTATTATGGTCCATATGGCACGGGAGGTCCTGCATTTGATGATGATGCTATCACTATTACCGGCCCTTCCATCGTAAAAGCAGGCGAAACGGCTGTTGTCAAGGTGCATCTTGAAGTTCCTGATGATGCAAAAGGCAGATACAACGGAGCCATTGATCTGAACATTGACGATCCATCTATACGTGAATGGGACGGTCAGGTCCAAATGAATTTCGAGGTGTGGACCCAGCCCAGTGAACCGTACACAAAGACTTTCACCACCAGAACTGACGGTCCCATTACCATTGAAGTGTCATCCAATGACCACAATTATGGTATGTGGATGGGTGCAGGCAGTCAGAACGAGAAAGATGAGGCATCCTTTGACCTGGCACTGGAAGGTGAATCAGGTGATGTCGAACTGAATCTGGTTAAAACGACCTACAGCGGTACTGTCAGTCTTGGAGCATCTGACTTCCCTCCCTGGGAAATGGATGGAGCAGGGATCTATCATGGTGCTATTGAAGTCTACACGGAGACCTATGAGGCACCAGGTGCCATCGGAGAATGGAAGCTCGACATACTTCCGGCAAATACGGAACAGTTCAACTATTTGATTTCTATCGGGGCCGTTGAATGAACAAGCGGATACGGGCGTAGTAACGCCTGTTCTTTCTTTTTCAGGTGACCTTTTTTCAGGTGACATTTATGGACCATTTATCAAAATTGTTCATGGCTGCATTGGTCGTAATGTTCCTCATAGCTGGTGTTGTATGTATCAATGACTCTGAAAATTCGTCCTCCGGGTATGAGATTACATGGGTGGGTATATCACCGGCAGAGAGTTCCATGATCGAGACAAAGATCAAACAGCAAATAAGTCCCTACCCTGGCATGGAATACGATAACGTTACACTTAGCGCATCGAGAGAAAATGACAAACTCCGTATACATGCGATCGCTGAGTCGTCAGGTTCCAGGTATCCTGACCTGTATGATTTTACATACCGTGACGGTGACTTGATACAGGTTGGATATCTCCTTGAAGCCATTCCCGAATCTGTCCGATCCGAAGCTATTGGCGTGGCTATTCAAAGTGAAGATGTCGCGAACGCTCTGATTACTGATACGAATGCATACGGAGTTTCATCCGTAAAACGGATACTACCTGAGACAGCGGAGAAGTTCTATTCCAGAAAGACCCTGATCAGTGTGACGTGGCTGGATCATTCGGTATCCGCGCTGATTGACATGGACACACGAGAAGTGGTCCAGGTCTGGAACGGACAATGAGAAAAGTGGAGAAGAAATTTTTAGTGAAATACTGAATTTGTGTCCTATTCTATGGAAGGTGTCGGAATGTAAATCCCAGGGGATTAATAGAGTTTAAGCAAAAAGGTAGATTATTCAAAAAACTCCACATACGTTTTTTCAATTGTATCCCGATAAACAGGATTTATACTGTATATTTTACTCCTTCCCATCTTATTTTCTTCAATCAGGTCCAGCTCCTTTAATTGCTTCATATACCAGGAAATCGTACATCTGGAAATTCCCGTTGTAAGAGCAAGGTCTCCATTGGTGTTGCATTCTTCCTCTAATATCTTTGAAATTATCTTTCGGTTCATCTCATTTTGAAGAGCTGAAATAACACGTTTTTCTTTTTCGTCGTATGTGGAGCTGTTCTGGAAGTACCGGACTTTTCCACCCAAACATTGAGCTTCGATCATATTTTCTGCTTCGAGAATTTGGAGATGGTGACGCAGCGTTCCCCGGTTCAGGCTCATATTGTTTGCAATCTCGCTTATATAGGTCCCGGGCCTTGTTTTGATAAAATCATATATGTTTTTCCTCTTCAGAACTCCAATAGTATTTGAATAGTCTACCACTCGAAATCCGAGTATTGCAAAAATAAGCTTTGCAGGGAACAGAAGGTCAAGTGCCGATGAGATTTGCATCACGGCCAGCCAGAGCAGGAACTGCCAGTAAACTGTAAAGTCCTTTAGTAGTACTACCTCTTCTCCATTAACTGAAGCTCCGGCGTAATCACTTGTAGCCGGAGTTATGATATATTCCGTAGCCCCGGCTGTTGTTGTGAATAAAAAAAAGAATATACAGAGGATAAGCTTTTTTTCAAGCTTAGAGCTTGTAAATATTAAACGTTCAGTCTTCGGTTCCACTGACCGATTCCTCATAGGCTTTCAACTTTTAAATTTCCTGAGTTATGTATTCCTGCTTGAGAGTTATTGTTAGTTAGTCTGCCCGTAGATTATGCGATAAGCAGGCAGAAGAATAAAAAATTAAAACTCGGCATTAGAGGAATCTGCCGGGCAGGAGATTGCCACATATTCCTTTTAAGGAGGGAGTGAAGAATCTTCAGGAAATGGACTTGCAATAATTCCTCTTCTGCCGAGACTGCAGGTACAACCAGTAAACCTGTAGACATACTAAGCCTGCAGCCATACATAATATTGATACTTTTCATCTTTTCATACTGTCACATATGGGGTAAGAAACCCGAGCATATATAGTTTCTCTCCAAAGTATCAAACAATCATTCTCATGTAGTCCTTTAATATGTATTTCATAAAATATGCAGAATTATCTGAAAAAAGGCACAGCCTGCCTTTGTATAGTAAATTTGTTCAAAAAAAGAGAAATTATGAGGATGGAATTTCATCCTCCCGGACAGGACAAAATCATAAATTTTTTATATCTCGTCTGAAAGGCTTTCAAAGAAGCTGCTTTCCGGTTCCTGCTCCGGATTTACACTCATAACCTTCTTGATCTCCGTAATGGAGAGGGCTTTTTCAGGAAACCTGTCACCCATGCGCTGATTTCAACCAACTCGAGGTGTATGCCCTCTCAGATTTGATACAACATTCCTGATTAGCTTCCAACATTTCTGATAAGATTATTTCTACAGAATTACAGGCTTGCGGAAGTAAACAGGAATGAATATATCTGGATAACAATAGATAGGCCTGCTGGAATACCGACAGTAATAGCGGCGTTTTTAAATGACATATTTCGGGCATGCAAGAGTGCAAATATCCAGATGTATGAAGACAGTAAGAAACATAAAATTGCAATTATTTGCGAGGTATAAAACAGGGGATTATTTGAGAACATCTGCTCTATACCCTGGGCCATAAATTGTGAGTCTTGTGAGGAAAAATCAACCGAAGATAACAAGAAATACATTGCAATAATACTTACCACGCTGCTGAATATTTGTGGCACAAATCCATAACCTACAAACTCTAACGTTCTCTTGAAAGAACCCTTTGAAGCAAATACATAGGATATTGAATAGAAGATTCCAGCCAGTACAAACCAAATAATAAATGTTCCAATCAAACCCCCGATGGCACCTCCAATGATGCCGATTGACATTACTGAAGCAGATATAGATGAATCCATGTCAGAAGAAAACGAATCTTTAAGGTTATTCATGACCAGCAAACTTGAACTTATTGTTAATACAGCGATTACAAGTATTATCAATAGAGGATACTTAAAACTGACTTCATTTCCTAGTTTTTCCCTGAAAAACGAATTCGGGTCAAATAATAATTTATTTAGGTTTAGATTATCCATATATTTTACACCATTTTAAATTTTATCTGGTAAATGTCATAAAATTTATAAAACTTCAATATGCTTAATCATGTATTTAGATTTAACTTTACCAGTTCAGGTTTTATTCCATAACTTAATTCATTATCCTCAAGCCCAATAATAAGAGCACAAATCTGCGGATCATTTTCAAGTATGTTTCTGGAAGTGAACGCTCCAGTTCTTCATCTTCAATAGGGCCTATTTTCATGGCCAGTCCACCAATGTATTTTATGGGCTCGGAATCTAAATTTGAGCCCGTTATTCAAAGAATTTCATATATGTTTTTTCAATTGTATCCCGATAAACAGGATTTATATTGTATATTATACTCTTTCCCATCTTATTTTCTTCAATAAGATCTGACTCCTTTAATTGTTTCATATACCAGCTAATTGTACTTTTGGAAATTCCTGTTGTAAGGGCAAGATCCCCATTGGTGTTGCATTCTTCCTTTAATATTTTCGAAATTATCTTTCGGGTAATCTCATTTTGAAGGACTGAGATAACCAGCTTTTCATTTTCACCGTATGTGGAATTATTCTGGAAGTATAGGACTTTTCCGCGATCACTGTGAGCTTCGATCATGTTTTTCGTTTCTAGAATCTTGAGATGATGGCGCAGAGTCCCTCGGTTCAGATCCATATAATTTGCAATCTTACTAACACAGATCCCTGGATTGGCTTTTATAAAGGCATATATATTCTTTCTCTTCATAACCCCAACAGCGTTTGAATGGTCTACCAATCGAAATCCGAGTATTGCGAAAAGAAACTTTACAGGAAGGATCAGTATATCCATTACCGACAAGATATTCATTACAGCCAGCCAGAGCAAAAATTGCCAGTAGGGTATTACGGTATCTTCTAATATCTGTACATCCTCTCCGGCTACGGATACTCCAAATTCATCACCTGGTGCTGGGCTTACGATATATTCCGTAGCTTCGGCTGCCATTATTAAAAATAAAGAAAAAAAGAGAAGGAGATAGATTCTCCTGCAATTAATGCTGCGCAACATTAAACGTGTAATCTTCAGTACCACTAACCGATTCTCCGTAGACTTTGAATATCCATGTTCCCTGTACCACATATCCCTGTGAGGGATCTATATTAAGGCGTATCCTGCCGTTCACACTTCCGTCATAGTTATCTCGGTAAGTTCCGATTTTGCTTCCTGATGGGGTGTAAATGCTAAGAGTCAGAGAATCACTTGTATCTCCCCAATTCAAATCTACTTCAAGATAATCTACTCCTGAGCCTACGTTTACATTGTGAGTTATAGTCTGCCCCTGGCTTATGTACTGGGTTGACCTTAGAGAAGAAACGGAATTTTCAGTACTAAGAAAATTTTCTGTCCAGGGGCTAACAATGTAATCTTTTACGGTAGAAGCCAGAGCGTCTTCCGTGCCAGAGTTAACCGCGCATTCCTCTTTGGCCGAAACTGCAGGAACAGCTAGTAGCCCTGTAATTATGCATAATACACATACTTTCCAGGTTTTCATAGTGTCACCTAAAAGTGGGTAAGAAGTCCAGGCATATATAGTTTCTTTGTAAAGTATCGAACAATCAATGTTACACTTCTTATGATATATTGCTACGAAACTAAAAAAATGTCCGGAAAAAGGCATAATGATACCTTTTTCCAGGAATATTTCTTAAAAAAGAAGAATTTGTGAGGACGTTTATCCATCCTCGATGTCAGTATAAAATAGTAAATGTTATAAACTATGATGAGAACCTTTATAAGAGCTGCTTTCCGGCTCCTGCTCCGGATTTGCACTCATAAACTTCCGTGATTTTCATGATGGCAAGGGCTTTTGCAGGGAACCTGTCTCCCATGCTCTTGACCATCTTATGCATCTTCTCGTAGTCTTCCCCTTCGGTCTTTATCTCAAAGTCCCCTTTTATCTGGTAACACCCCTTAACCTCAGGGCCCCATACGTAAATCGCACCCCTCGGGTTTTCTTCAAGGTTCTGGCGGGTCTTATAAAAGTAGTTGTCTGCAATCCAGATAGTTTCTCTGTCTTCCTGGAGCTTACAAAAGCCGATGGGTATTACGTTCGGATCTCCGTTTCCGGAGGCGGTTGCAAAAGGAAAAACCTTCATTTTTTCAAAATCTTCGACCATTTCACTGCTCAATTTGACCATTCAATTCACCCCTTCGTTAGATCTGTTTTTGTTGGAATAATATACTCTTACTCTACTATTAAATATATAGTAAGGTAAGGAGTTGGAGATATATTGATTATAAACAATTAAAGAGCGACAAATATATGAGCTCATCCCAAAACCAATTTTATTCTCAAATCATTAAATTTTTAGAATGGTTTTTCGTGATCTGAAACTCGATTGATTACTCGGAATACTGGATTCAGAGAAGCAAATTTTGAGTTTTGGGATCGGCTCTATAAGAAATTGGTTATCGGATATAGGTGTAAAAGAAGAACACTGTTCTAAAATTCGTAAAAAATAAAGCCATTTGAAGCGACTGGAAACAAAAATTTATTTTAAAAGGTCTGAATTCCCACAAAAATTAAATTATCATTGGAAAATATTTATAGGTATCTGTCTAAATGGATCTCCTTTTCCAAGGAGAGGAGATTGGTTTACGAAAAACAAAGGCAGAATGCCTGTTACTTTAGTGGCGGGATGAATTCCGTCAACTTCCGTACATTTACCATTTTTCGATAACTATTGGCTTAATATAAGTTCAAAACCTTTATATACATGATAAATATGAGAAAAGGAAGTTTATATAGGATTTATCCTGAAGAGG